>JBQCJC010000119.1:0-5596 GCA_051953135.1 Thermoanaerobaculia bacterium
CGATGCCTTCCGACGCGATGCGCCAGATCATTCCGTTCTGCGGTTTGCCGCGGCGCGCGCTGATGTCGACGACGGGACACGGGACGCCGCTCGCGGGACGCCGCACTTCGTAGCGCGCCCACACGCGACCCGGTCCGGAGACTTCGAACGAACGGACGACGCCGAGGGTCGGCTCTTCGGATTCGAATACGGGTGGCGAATGCGGCGGAATGTGCGTGCAGATCCCGCCGACATCGACTTTCGGATCGAACGCGGTGACCGGTTGAATCGGCTGGTGCACGAAGTACGAAAGCGCTTCGTTGATCCCCGCCGATGCAGCGCTCGTGGCCTGGCCTTGCGACGCCAGCTGCCTCGCTAACGCCCGGCCGGACATGCGCGTCATGATCAGCGCGGTCATCAGCAGCAGCAGAATGAGAGTCGAGGCAAAGATGACCACAATGAGCGCGGCGCCCCGCTCGTCTTTGCGCGTCTCTCGCATGGACACACCTCTCCCGTGACGCTTCACGGCGTTTTTTCGCGACTTCGGTTTTCGAGGGACAGACGGACGGAAACGACGGAGAGAGGGGCGTTGCCCTTCCCCTCTCTCCGTTACGAGAACCGGCGGATCGAATCCGTCGCCAACTTCAGGCGGATCGCGCTCCTCCAGAGCACAAAAAAAGGGGCTCTACGCCCCTTTGTTGGTGTCGATAACACCGCGATTGATCTGTGCTCTGCGTCACAAAATAGTGCAGCACGACGGGGCTTCGCGTCGGGCCCAGCGTCAGAATTCCATAAAAAATTAGCGCAAAAACACACCACTTTTGGTAGTGGGTGACGAAACTGTGAGCTGACGCACGACGGACGAGGGGAGTTATTCACTCCCCGTCGTCGAGCTAACACTCATCCTTCGTAGGCTTTGGCCGCCAGCTCCGCCTGCGCGGCCGCGAGTCTCGCGACAGGCACGCGATACGGCGAGCAACTGACGTAATTGAGGTTGCACGTGCGGAAAAAACGAATCGAGTCGGGATCGCCGCCGTGCTCACCGCAGACGCCGACTTTGAGTTTCGCGTTGGTCGAGCGCCCGCGCTCGGTGCCGAGCTTCACGAGCTGGCCGACGCCTTCCTGATCGATCGATTCGAACGGATCCTTCGGCAGGATCTTCTTCTCGACGTACTCCGGCAGGAACGTGCCGGCGTCGTCGCGCGAGTAGCCGAACGTCATCTGGGTGAGGTCGTTGGTGCCGAACGAGAAGAACTCGGCGATCTCGCCGAGCTTGTCGGCGATGAGCGCCGCGCGTGGGATCTCGACCATCGTGCCGACGAGGAAGTCGATCTGCACGCCTTTCTCTTTCATGACTTCCGCGGCGACGCGGCGGGTCATGTCGGCAGTGAGCTGCAACTCTTTCACGGTCCCAACCAGCGGAATCATGACCTCGGGATGCACGTCGACGCCGTCTTTCTTCACGTCGCACGCGGCCTGGAAGATCGCGTGCACCTGCATCTCGTAAATCTCGGGATACGTGATGCCGAGGCGGCAGCCGCGATGGCCGAGCATTGGATTCAGCTCGTGCAGTTGATTGACCTTGTTGCGCAGCTCGATGAAGCCCCAGTTCATCTCGCGTGCGACCGATGAGATCTGCGCTTCGGTCTGCGGCAGGAACTCGTGCAGCGGTGGATCGAGCAGACGCACCGTCACTGGCATTCCTGCGAGCTCGCGGAAGATTCCTTCGAAATCGCTCTTCTGGAACGGCAGCAACTCGTCGAGCGCTTTGCGTCGTCCTGCTTCGTTGCGCGCGAGGATCATCTCGCGCACGCGCAGGATGCGCTCCTCCGCGAAGAACATGTGCTCCGTGCGGCACAGACCGATGCCCGCGGCGCCGAAGAGTCGTGCGACGCGTGCGTCATTCGGCGTGTCGGCGTTCGTGCGAATGCCGAGCGTGCGAATCTCATCGGCCCATTGCAGCAGCCGATGGAAATTGCGAAACGTCTCCGACTCCTCGGTCTTCATCGAGTTCTCGATGAGCACCTGAATCACTTCCGACGGACGCGTTGCGAGCTTGCCACCGATGATCTCGCCGGTCGTGCCGTCGATCGAAAGCCAGTCGCCTTCTTCGAGCGGCTCGTGTCCTTCGCTGCGCAACTCGCCTTTGCTGTAATCGACTTTGAGATGACCGGCGCCGACGATGCACGGACGTCCCATGCCGCGCGCGACGACGGCCGCGTGCGACGTGAGACCGCCGCGCGTCGTGAGAATGCCGGCCGCGCTGTGCATGCCGGCGATGTCTTCAGGCGAGGTTTCGATGCGCACGAGAATCACGGCATCTTCTTTTGCCATCGCCACTGCGCGCTCCGCGCTGAATGCGATGCGTCCCGTCGCTGCGCCAGGTCCTGCAGGAAGTCCGCGGCCGAGGAGTCGTCCGCCTTTGAGAGTCTTTGCTTTTTCACTCGCGTCGAACACCGGCGCGAGGAGCTGCACGATCTGTCCTGCTTCGACACGCTCCACTGCTTCCGTGTGTGAGATGAGTTGTTCGTCGACCATGTCGCACGCGATCTTCACCGCGGCGAAGCCGGTGCGTTTGCCGGTGCGCGTTTGCAGCAGATACAGCTTCCGCGACTGGATCGTGAACTCGATGTCCTGCATGTCGCGGTAATGCGCTTCGAGTTTCTTGTAGACGTCGACGAGTTGTTCGTACACGTCAGGCAGCGCTTCTTCGAGCGATTTTTCATCGCCTACGACCTGCGCTTTCGAAATCGGCAGCGGCGTGCGGATGCCTGCAACGACATCTTCGCCCTGCGCGTTCGGCAGATACTCGCCGAAGAATTTCTTTTCGCCCGTCGATGGATTGCGCGTGAACGCAACACCGGTCGCGCAGTCATCGCCCATGTTGCCGAAGACCATCGACTGCACGTTGACCGCGGTGCCCCAGTCGTCAGGAATCTGATTGAGCTTGCGATACGTGATCGCGCGCTGGTTGTGCCACGAGTTGAACACCGCGCCGATTGCGCCCCAGAGCTGTTCGTTCACGTCCTGCGGAAAGTCTTTGCCGAGCTTCTCGCGAACGATGTTCTTGTACGTGGCGACGAGCTCGCGCAGGGACTCCGCGGGGATCTGCGCGTCGGTTTGAGCGCCGACGCGATCGCGCAACGCGAAGAGCTCGTGCTCGAAGTGCTCGCGATCGATCTCGAGCACGACGTCCGAGTACATCTGAATGAAGCGTCGATACGAATCGAGTGCGAAGCGTTCGTCGCCGGACGATCTCGCGAGTCCCTGCACGGTCTCGTCGTTGAGCCCGAGGTTGAGGATCGTGTCCATCATGCCGGGCATCGATGCACGTGCACCCGAGCGAACCGAAACGAGCAGCGGTTTCTCGCGATCGCCGAACTTGCGGCCGACCGATGCTTCGACCTTGCCGAGATTTTCCGCGACCGCTTGCTGCAACTGCGGCGGATAGCTCTTGTCATGCTCGTAGAAATACGTGCAGACGCCGGTCGAGATCGTGAATCCGGGAGGAACCGGAACGCCGATGTTGGTCATCTCGGCGAGGCCTGCGCCTTTACCGCCGAGAACTTCTTTCATCTTCGCGTTGCCTTCGGCTTGTCCGTCGCCGAAGTAGTAAACGTACTTCTCACTCTCCGCAGTGCTCATAGCGCGCGCGATTATCTTCCAAAACGCTCGAGGTCGATGCGGCTCGCCATCAGGCGCTGCAGCGCGGTTTCGATCGGTGGTTCCTTCCATTCCGATCCCGCGGCAACGAAGTCGATGCGCGACACGTCGATCCCTCTCGATTGCAATGTCTCGCGCATCGATGCGATGCGCGTTTCCGTGCGTTGCTGATTCTCTGCCGCGCCCGCGCTGCGAAGCTCGTGCGCAACGATGCGAAACCGCTGCGAGGGTTCCGCCGCCATGCGTTTTGCGAGCGCATCGAGTGCCGCGCGACTCGGATCGATCGCAACACGATCATTGCCATCGAAGAAGATTCCGAACATCGACCAGCGATCCTGCGGCGCGCGCGAATGCAACGTGCCGGGCCGCGGCGGATTCAGCGTCACGCCATCGCACGGGATGCGATCGCCGAACCATCCTTCGGCGTACTGCTGCGTCGAGATCTCTTCGTGAATGCGAATGCCGGAGAGCGTTGCCGCATTCGGTGCGAGTGTGATCGCGCCGTAGCCCCACATCGGACCCTGCGTCCACATCAGCTCCACGACGCGCCCGTTCGTGCCGCCGTCGAGGAGTGTCGGCGGATTTGTCGCGAGAATGCCGGTGATCGTGGTGCCATCGCGAACGATTCGCGCCGACACTTCATTGATGCGCCAGCATCCTTCGATCGGCGGGAACGGCGGCGCGCTCAATTCTTCACCGATCGCGTGAAACGATCGCACGACGATCGTGTCCTTGCCCGCGGTCGTGGTGCGAATGTATTGCGCGACTGTAGGCGGCACGTGGACGAGTTGCGGCTCCTTGCCGCCTTTCGTCGCGATCGTTTTCAACGCGCGCCAATGCGTCGCGTCTGCAGACACTTCGAACGTGACGGACGTCGGCGCCTGATCGTCCGATTCCGGCGGAGTGATTCCAACCTGCGTGATGCGCGCGGGCGCGAGCAGCGAGAATACGAACGTCTGCGTGGGGCTCGCCGGCGGCGACATCCAGCCCGTGCGAATCGTGGAATCGATCGAGTGCACGGCCGATGCGTCGAGGATCGCTTCGGCGGTGCGCGAGACAACGCTCGCGCCGTACGCGAGATTGAGAAGATTGTCGGTGTCGACGTCCGGCTCGTGCTCGGTCGTGTAGCGCGGCACCGCGCCGGTGCTCGTCGTCACGGTCTCCGGTTCCTCGCGTTCGCATCCGAGCGCGAGGAGACAGAGCAGAACGGCGACGGCTTTGCGGTTCACGCGCGATAGTTGCTGCGGTCGACGACGATCTTCGTGACGTCGGCGATCTTCATCACCGCGCCACCGACTTTGCGCAGCAGCGACATGCGATTCGCCCGCACGCTTTGATCCTCGACGTTGACCATCACATCCTTGAAGAACGTTTCGAGCTCCGGTGCCATCGCCGCGAACGATTCGAGCGCGACGCGATACTGGCGTCCCGCGATCAACTCATCGAGCTGGCTCGTGACGAGATCCGCAAGCTCCGCGAGACGGCGTTCGGTCGGATGCTCGAGCTTCGTCGCATCGACTCGCGTCGACGTATGCGACTCGGTGATGTTCGCGATGCGTTTCGCGGAATCGAGAATCGAGAGAAAGTTCGCGTCGGTGCGCGAAGCTTTCAGCGCGCTGATGCGATCGACGAGATCCGTGAGCGACGCGGACCAGCCTGATTCCATCGCCGCGGCGATCTCGTCGTAGCGGAACTGCCATGCGGAGGCTTCGAGAATCGTACGCACGCGCTCGGCGAAGAACGCGAGCAAATCGGATTTCACATTCGTGGCGCCAGCGCCGTAGGCCGCGATGCCGAGGTCGATCAATTGATCGATGCCGATGCGGATCTCGCGCTTGTCGCGATTCAACAGGATCTGCACGACGCCCTGCGCTGCGCGGCGCAGTCCGAACGGATCTTTCGATCCGGTTGGCTTCGCGCCGATCGAGAAGAAGCCGACGAGTGTGTCGATGCG
>JBQCJC010000120.1:0-4412 GCA_051953135.1 Thermoanaerobaculia bacterium
AAGCGCGTGTACAAAGGCGTGCAGCTCGACGCGACGAAACACTTCTCCGATCACTGGCAGGCCATCGCGTCGTACGTCTACTCGCGGCTCGACGGCAATTACGACGGCGAGTACGCGCCGTTCACGAACAACGGCGCCGATCCGAACATCTCGGCGATGTACGACTACTACGACTTCTTCACGAACGGCATGGATCTCAGCAAGCAGACCAATCGCGGTCCGCTGTCGAATGATCGCCGTCATCAGTTCAAAGTGTCGGGCGTCTATCACGCGCCGTGGAAGTTCGAGCTCGGCGCGGCGGCGTACTGGCGCAGCGGCACGCCGGTGACGCGTTACGGCTATTCGGATGCGTACGGCCGCTATGAGTTCTTCCTCACGAATCGCGGCGGTGAAGGCCGCACGCCGAGCAATTACGACGTCGATTTCCACGTCGGCTATCCGATCGACGCGGGGATGGTGAAGATCAATCTGCTGCTCGATGTGTTCAACGTGCTCAACACGCAGCGCGCGATCCTGCTCGACCAACGCTGGGGCTTCCAGGAATCGGACAATGCGCAGGCCACGCCCGCGAATCCGAATTACCTCGAGCCAGTGCTGCGCACGTCTCCCACTTCCGCACGATTCGGCGTGAGGGTCTCGTTCTGATTCAGGCTCCCGTTCTCGAAACTGACCGGCTCCTGCTGCAGATGCTGCAGCAGGAGCATTTCGATCAATACGCCGCGATTCACGAAGACGACGAGGTGACGAAGTTCACCGCGCGCACGCATCTCAATCGCATGGAAGCGTGGCGGCACATGGCGATCATCGTCGGCGCGTGGCATTTGCGCGGCTTCGGCATGTGGGGTGTGTTCGAGAAATCGACCGGCCTGCTCGCGGGCCGCGTCGGATTCTGGCAGCCCGATGGCTGGCCGGACTTCGAGCTCGGATGGACGCTCGGCCGCGCGTTCTGGGGCAAGGGCTACGCGACCGAAGCCGCGCGTCGTTGTCTCGAATACGGATTCAACGAGATGGGACGCGAGCGCATCATCAGTCTCATCGACCCGTTGAACGTGGGCTCGATTCGCGTGGCCGAACGACTCGGTCAGACGGTGGAAGGCGAGTGGGAGTTCATGGGGCACAAGCTGCTGATGTATGCGATGCGGCGGAGTGCATTTCGCGCTTGACGACGCATTCCTATCGGAGAATGATTATCCAAATGCAACGCACCGATGCGCAGGTCGAGAGGAAGGTCTCGGCGATGATCGAACGATGCCGCGAAGCCGGCATGAACGTCACGCCGCAGCGCATCGCCATCTATCGCGCGCTCGTGCGGTCGGAAGAGCATCCCACGCCGGAGATGCTCTTCCAGTCGGTGTCGGAGGACATGCCATCGCTGTCGCTGGCGACGATCTACAAAACGCTCGACTCGCTGGCGCAGCTCGGCCTCGTGAATGCAGTACCGGTGGTCAGCGACAAGAAGCGATTCGACGCCAACGACGATGCGCACCACCATCTCGTCTGCTCGCGATGCGGAATGATTCGTGATTACTACACTCACGCGTTCGACGATCTCGTGCCGCGCCGGCAGGTGCAGGGCTTCATGGCCGAGTCCGTCAGCGTCAACATCACCGGGATCTGTGCTGAATGCCGCAGAAAAGGAAAAGCGGCTTCGTAAAAAATTTTTAGGCTTCTGTGGAGAATCATTCTCCGTGGAGACCGCTTTTCGAGCGGTGGTTCGTGACCAGTTCGTTTGAAAGGAGAAGTCGATGAACGTGCCCCGGTCCCTTCTATCCCTCGTGCTTGCCGGCACACTCGCGTTGTCCGGCGTTCCCTCATCCTTCGCTCAGAACGAGCCCGAGAAAAAGCGCAACGATCCCGACGACCCGATTGCGAAGTTCGCCGCGACGGTGCAGAAGATGTCGGCGGAGAAGCCGGCTCTGATGGCCGCTGCCGGCGCGCATCTCGCCGATCGCTACGACCTCGGCAATCGCACTGTCGCCGGTCTCACGATGACGCGCGGCAAGGGCATTCAGGACGGCGTTCGTGTGAAGTTGCCGAGCGGCGTGACGTGGCAGCAGCTCGCCGCGATGACGCCCGAGCAAATCCGCGCGAAGAATCTCTGGCCGCTCGGATTCCTTCCGCTGCCGCATCCGAATCATCCCGAAGGCGGCATGCTCTTCCCGCAGTTCCACATCGACGAAGTGAAGCGGCAGACCGATCGCGATCTCAATCGCTTCGATCTCGACTTCGACATCCCCGATCACTTTCTCCCTGAGTTTCCACCGGCGATCTTTCTCACGACGCGACCCGATCTCGGCGATGTGTCGCAGGGGCAGCTCGTCACGAGCGAAAACTTCCACGCGCTGTTCGCGGGATTGCTGAACGCGAAGCAGCTCGAAGGGTTGCGGTTACTCGTGACGCCGTTTCCGCAGCAGCAGTTCAACGGCACGGACGATCGTCGCTCGATTCGTCCGAGTCTCGGCGTGACGTGTTTCGATTGCCACGTCAACGGGAACACGAATGGCGCGACGCATCTCGTCGGCGACATTCGTCCGCAGGAGTTTCGCCATCGCATCGAAACCCCGTCGTTGCGCGGCGTGAACATTCAGCGGTTGTTTGGATCACAGCGCGCACTGAAGTCGGTCGAAGACTTCACCGAGTTCGAGCAACGCGCCGCGTACTTTGATGGCGATCCCGTGCTCGCGACGAAGAAAGGCGTGAACATTCTCGAGCGCGGCAGTCAGGTGCACTTCATGTCCGAGATGGAAGAGCTGTTCGATTTCCCGCCCGCGCCGAAGCTCGGCGTCGACGGCAAGCTCGATCCCGCGAAAGCCACGCAGGCCGAGCTGCGCGGACAGACGCTCTTCTTCGGAAAGGCGCAGTGCTCGACGTGCCATCCCGCGCCGTACTACACCGACAACAACATGCACGACCTGCAGACGGGCCGCTTCTTCGAGCCGCGCACGATTCGCAATCACGCGATGGTGATGGACGGCAAGATCAAGACGTTCCCGCTGCGCGGCATCAAGGAAACGCCGCCATACCTGCACGACGGCCGTTTGCTGACGCTCGACGACACGGTCGAATTCTTCAATCTGATCCTGCAGACGAAGCTGACGGATCAGGAGAAGAAGGATCTCGTGGCGTTCATGAGAGCGTTGTGAGTTTTCGGAGCGCCGGCATGCTGCCGGCCGGGTCGCCGGCATTCATGCCGGCCGCGTTGGAACGCGGCGGCCCGGCCGGCTTGAAAGCCGGCGCTCCGATGTCCTCACTCCCGCCTGCTAGCATTCCCCTTCGTGACTGACCGCACGATTCCCAAGCCCGAGCCTGGCGGGCTCGATCCTGCTTCGATCATCGACGCGTTTGCTCATCGAATGATGTATTCGATCGCGCGCGATGAGTTCAATGCGACCGAAGAGAACGTTTATCAGGCGCTCGCGTACACGGTGCGTGACCGGCTCATGGATCGCTGGTTCGCGACGCAGGATCGGTATTACCGCGAGGACGTAAAGCGCGTTTACTACCTCTCCGCGGAGTTCCTCCTCGGGCGTCTGCTCATCTCGAACATTCAGAACCTCGGCGCGCAAACGCAGTTCGAGGAAGCGATGCTGAAGCTCGGGATGGAGCTCGAAGAGCTCATCGATCGCGAGCCCGATGCGGGTCTCGGCAACGGCGGCCTCGGACGTCTCGCCGCATGTTTTCTCGAATGCGCATCGACGCTCGGTATTCCGTTCTACGGCTACGGTATTCGCTACGAGTACGGCATCTTTCGCCAGCGCATTCGCGACGGGTATCAGACCGAGGCGCCGGACAGCTGGTTGCGGTACGGAAACCCGTGGGAAGTCGCGCGGCCTGACGTGGTTTTTCCCGTCAAGTTTTATGGCCGCGTCGAACATTACGTCGACGATCGCGGACGCGGTCGCATGCGCTGGGTCGACACCACAGACGTGTATGCGATGGCGTACGACATGGCCGCGCCGGGATATCGCAATGACATCGTGAACTCACTGCGACTGTGGGCCGCGAAATCAAGTCGCGAGTTCGATCTCGAAAAATTCAACGCCGGCGAATATGTCGAAGCGGTCGAAGACAAAACGACGAGCGAGAACATCTCGAAAGTTTTGTATCCATCCGATGCGCAGTACGCGGGCCGCGAGTTGCGGCTCAAACAACAGTACTTCTTCACCTCCGCGACGATTCAGGACGTCGTGCGTCGATTCAAGAAGCAGCATCCCGGCGAGTGGGAACTGCTGCCGGAACGCGTCGCGATTCAGCTCACCGACACGCATCCGACGATCGGCATCCCCGAGATGATGCGCGTGCTCGTCGATCAGGAAGCGATCGACTGGGACACGGCGTGGTTTCTGTGCGAGCGCGTGTTCGCGTACACGAATCACACCGTGTTGCCCGAGGCGCTCGAGACGTGGTCGAAC
>JBQCJC010000121.1:0-6122 GCA_051953135.1 Thermoanaerobaculia bacterium
AACGGACGAATACGAGCCATCGAGCGATGCGCGTTCGAGATCGGCGCCCGCGCGAATCACGCCATTGAGCGTTTCGCGTGAGGCCTCGAACGTTCCGCCGCCGACGGTTGTCGTCAATGCGCGAAACGCACTCGTGCCGAATCCTGGAGCGAGAAGCAGCGTGCGTAGATTGTCGTCGTTGCGGCGAATGCCGTAGAGCGTCGCGTGCAAAGGCGTGCTGCCGAACGAATCGAATAACGCACTGAGGCGCTCGCGATTCGTGGTCTGTTCATCGAAGCGGAACAACGCATTCGATTGTTCGCGATCGTCGTCAATCTCGGAGAGCGTCAATGCGCCCGGGTTGTTTCGCGCATGGCGACCGGCTTCTCCGTCGATGCGCCAGTGTTGATGATCGTTCGTGCGCTCCAACGAAATGCGGCCTTCGCGGCCGTCTGCATTGGCATTGCGACGAAATCCGTCAATGGTCCAGTCATTGACGTTCGCATCGAGCTGATACTCGTCGCTCAGTTCCGTGCGCACAGTGGCGCCGAGCTCGCGCGCGCCGAAACTTCCGGCATCGATGTGAAGATCGGAGCTCGTGCGATCGCGTGACGTGAAGAGTTGAATCACTCCGCCGAGGGCCGTGTCGCCGTAGAGAGAGGATCCGGGACCGTGCACGATCTCGACGCGATCGAGATCCGCGACACGAAATCGCTGCCAGTCGACGTTACCCGATTCCGCGTCGCCCACCGGAACTCCGTCCACGAGTAATTTCACATACTCGACTTCACCGCCGCCAAAGAATCCGCGCGACGTGATCATCGGAATGCCGCTCGCGCCGCTGTCGAACATCATCGTGATCCCGGGAGCCGTCGCGAGCACGTCGGCGAGTGATGCGGCGGGGAGTTGTTGTAAGTCTTCGCGATGAAAGACCGTCAATGCCGCTGAAGCCTGATCGCGCGGCTGTTCGTCGCGCGCCGCGGTGACGACGATTTCCTGTTGAATGACGGGCGTAGTCGCAGCCGTGGCGAGCGTGAGCCACACGAACGCGGTTCCCCAAACGTGCATGCCGAAAGGATCCTCTGGGGAAGGAGAGTCGCAGGGACGAAAATCCCTACCTCCATCATTCAGGTTGTGGCGAGATTTTTCGTCCGGCGTAGAACGCGAGCGCCGCCATGGCCATGACGCCGAAGAAAATCAGCGTCTGTGCGCCGAATGCGAGCGCCGACGCGCCGGCCCACGCGTACGCAACGCACGGGACGATCGATCCGGCGATGGATGCGACGAACACCTGAGCCCAGGAGATCGGCGAACTGCCCGCGAGAATCGCCACGGTCTCGGCAACGATCGGAATCGGCCGGCTCACGACAATCGCAATGACGCCCCAGCGTTTGAGCATTGCGCCCGCGCGCTCGTGCTCGCGCGGCGTGACGAATTTACGAATGAGGTCATTGCCCGCGCGTCCGACGGCGAATCCCGTCAATGCCGCGCCGGCGCTGCCGATGAGCGACAACAGTGCGCCGCCGGGAATCCCGAACAGCGCACCGTTCGCAACCATGATCGGAATCGAAGGCACCGGGAGAAATACATCAGCAATGAGCAGTGCGATGCCCGCAATCGCCGCCACCGGTTTCGCCGCGCGCATGATCGGCGCGGGGTCGTTCAATAGCTGGATGCCGGTCGCGTTCGCAATCACGAAGATCGCGAGAATCGCGGCGGCGATGAGGAACGCGAGGAGGTACCAGCGGCGCATCGTTCAATGATAAGGCGTTGTTCTTACGATTGACCTTGCAGTCCGTCTTCGATCGCGAGCGCGTACTGTTGCGGGCTGACGGTGCTGGCGAAGATGTCGCCCGAGTTCCACATAAACCCGCCATTGAGGCCCGCGTCGGTCGATTTCCAGGACGCGAATTGCGATTGCACGGCGGAGGTGCCGCCCGAGGTGTCGAGGCCGGGAACGATGAATTGCTGCGGCGATGCAATGCCGGCGTTCGTCGGCAATGAAGAAGCCCATGTGCCGGGATCGTTACCGAAGCCGCCTGAATAGCATTGAAGGTTCCACCACTGAACCGATTGTGCGAGTCCGTTCTGCTGGTCGTTCTGATAAACGAGTTGCAGTGCCGGATTCCAGAACGAGGTCTGGCCGAAATACGGGCACCACGTGATGATCATGTGGTTATTGTCCGCGAGGATATTCGTTAACTCGACCACGGGGCCGGGCGCGTTCGACGTCGGCGTCTCGAAATAATCCTCGTCATCGAAGTCGTAGCCTTGAATATTGAGCGCGGACGACAGCGCATTGAAATTTCGGATCAGTGTGAGCTTGCCGGCGTGTGTGCCGAGGAGCGTGTTGATGTTGGTAAAGTCATTGACGCCGCCGCTGCCGATGCAGAACAGCACGTTCTGGACGCTGCCGAGAGAGGTCAACTCATTGACCAGATCGGGGAGATAGGCGAACGTCGGGGAGAAGCAGCCGTCGCGCACGATGACGGTGTTGTTGTAGACGAGCGTGCCGTCGGAATCGACGTGCAGCGTCCACAGAATCACGGTTGTGAATCCCGATTGCTGGACTGCGCCGAGCTGAAGGCGGTTCAATTTAGGGATGTTCCGGCCAAACAGACCGGAGCCATATAAGACCAGATTGGACGATGTCATGATTTCCTCCTCTCCTGAAGGGAGGATAATACGACTTCACGAATGGCTGGGTGGAGATCGTCATGACCAAAGCAGCGCTGCAACGATTTTCGATCACGTTCCTGCCCGCGCTCGCGGCGTATTGCGTTGCCTGGTCCGGCACACCGTTCCTGCGATCGTTTGACGGAACGTTCGCAATGATGCCGCCGCTTGTGCCGAATGTCGTGATGCCGCCCGGTACCTCCACCTGTGTCGTCTCATCGGTGCCATTCCTGCTCGCGGTTTTGGCCATTGCCGTGATTGCGGTGTTACCGGTCGAGATTGCGAAGGTCTGCTCGCGCGTCATGAAACGGCCATCGATTGCCTATGGCGCTCTGCTCGCGTATCAGCTCGTGTTGGGATTGGACATTGTGCGCGCCAACGCGACCGATTGGTGGGTCTTCATCTGGTCCGCGCTTCGCGTGAGACCCATTGACGCCCTGTCGTGGATGGACCCGCCGTTTGTGTCCGGAAGCCGCTCGTTGTGGTGCTCCGCAATCGCGTTGTTTGCGCTGGGCGTTGTGCTATGGGTTTCTGACCACGTCCGGCGCGCAGCTGACGTTTGACGGACGTGGTGCAACCTCGTACTCTGTCGCGGGTTACCCGAACAACTGCAGCGCCGTGCATCGTGTGGGGGAGGCCACGGCAATGGAGCACCGGAAAGTCACGTCCGCGGTCATCGCGCGTCCGGTCGATGCGGTATTCGACTGGGTCGCGCGACCTGCTTTGTGGCCGCGCGTTTCGCCGGTCACGTTGCGCATGGAGAACGCGGCCGATCGCGTCCTTCGCGCGGGCGACACGTTCCGCGAGCACGTTGTGCTTCACAGTTGGCGCGGTCACATCGACTGGCGCGTCGAGTCGGTCGAAGCTCCGCATCGAATCGTGCTCAGTGGACGTTCGGGCGGCGACACGCTCGTCAGCCGGCTGACCGGTCACGATGACATACAGCTCGAGTTCACGCTCGACGGCGATGCGCGGCAGACGCGATTGACGCGAGCGATGTCGTATCACGTCGGTCTTGCGAAAGCGGTCGCCGATCTCTTCGGATTTGATGAAGCGTTCGACAAGGCGGCCGACATCACAATGACGACGCTCGCGGCGACGCTCAATAATCCACTGTTGCACGGAGCGCGTCCCGACAGCACGTCCGAAGAGTGGTTGCATCACTCGGATCCGCTCGCGGACGAAGCCGTGGCTTCGCTCGTTACGGCGGACGGCGATTGCGAGGCGTTGGAGCAATTCATCGCCGGCCTTTATCGCGGTGCACCGGCACTCGACGCGGTGCCGCCTGCAATGCGGCGATTTTTCGAGGTCACCGCGGAACTCCCACAATGGGCGTGCGAACCGCAAATCAACGCTGCCTCGCGCGTGTTTCTCGATTGGGGCGTGCTTGCCGTTGGGGCTCACATCTGCGCGAGTCTTCCCGAAACGTATGTCATGCCGCGTACGGCGAAACTGCTGAATCTCACGCGGCAGCTCGATGCGGATCCGTCGCATGCCGATCGACGACTGTGGTTCACGGTGCGGATGTGTTTCGATGTGCTCAACGAACACGGGCTTAGTCCTCAAGGCGATGGACGGCTCGCGTTACAACGGCTGCGATTGATTCACGCATTGATTCGGTTATTCGTTCAGCACCGGCTCGAAACGCCGAATCGATTAGCGAAATTAAGTTCGGAGGCATTGTGGGATACGCACAATGGACAGCCGATCAGTCAGCTCGAGCTATTACACACATTACTGACGTTTTCTCACGTCGTCGTACGCGCATTGAGAATCCTCGGTGCGGAACTGACGCCGTATCAAGCCGAGGCGTATATCCACATCTGGAACGTCGCGGGTGCGCAACTCGGAATCCGCCCGGAGTTATTGCCGCGCGATGCCGATGACGCCGCGCGCATGTTCGAGGCGATCAAATCGAAATACGCGCGGGCGACGCCCGAGGCGATTTCGTTAGGCCGCGCGCTGGTTTGGTTCTGGACGAGCTTGTATCCCGAAGCCGTGCGTAAGGAAGCGACGGAATTGATGCAGTACGTCATTTCGCAATGACTGTCGCCCGAGACCGCGAAAATCAACGGACTCGATCAATTGCCTTCGTTCAATGCCGAGGCGGCGTCCGTGGTGAAGGCGAGCCTCGATGTGACCGGCACGCTTTGCGCGGATGTCTTCGAAGATGTTCCCGGGGCGCGGCAGGCGACGGCATTGTGCGTCTCGCTGCTCATGCACGAGCGCACCGAAAGCTACGAACGCAAAAGCGGAACGTTCGACGTCCCGCAACAGCTCTATGCGCGATGGCGAGGAGTGGCTCCATGAAAATTGCCATACTCGGCGGCGGCGTCGGCTCGATGACGGCCGCGTATTGCCTTACGAATCCGGGTCCTGACGGCAAAGTCCCCGACCATGACATTACGGTTTATCAACTCGGCTGGAGACTTGGCGGCAAAGGCGCCAGCGGTCGTAACGCGAAAGAAGGACAGCGCGTCGAAGAACACGGGCTGCACATCTGGATGGGCTTCTACGCGAACGCGTTCCGCATGATGCGCAATGTGTACGCGGAGCTCGACCGGCCGAAATACAAACCGCTGGCCACATGGCGAGACGCGTTCAAGCCACAGAGCGTTTACACGATGATGGACCGCGATGCCAGCGGCCAGTGGAGTGAAAACGAGTGGGTAATCGCGTCGCCATTGAAGCCCGGCGAGCCGGGCGACCAGACGGGATTCGGATCGGCCTGCGGATACCACCACAATATTCTGCAGTGGATTCTCAATCGCATTGAGGCGTTGCTCGACGGCCGCGAGATGATGCCGCGCGAGTCGCACGACTTACAGGAATCGCATGTTTTGCACCTGAAGTCTGTGCACGCCGCGGTCCATGAGGCGAAGGCGCATGCGGGTCCGCCGCGCGAACACGGTCAATCCGATCCTCCGGGTCTGACGCATCATCATTTATTGCTGAAGCTCGCGCTCGAAGCGATCCAGAAGCTCATCGGCCTCGGGCTCGATCTCATGAAGGATCACCCGTCCGCGCTGCGTGTGATGATGCTTGCCGACGTCGCCGTG
This sequence comes from Thermoanaerobaculia bacterium, assembly GCA_051953135.1. GTDB lineage: Bacteria > Acidobacteriota > Thermoanaerobaculia > Gp7-AA8 > Gp7-AA8 > QHVT01. The sequence goes on from JBQCJC010000121.1 coordinate 5,715, forward strand.
GCCACGCTGCTTGGGCTCATTCGCGATCTCTGCGGCAAGCCGTGGACCGCGATCGACGATCTGGAATGGCGTGCGTGGCTCCTCGCGAACGGCATGCACGAACAAACCGCGTGGTGCTCGTTCATCCGCGCGATGTACGACATCGTGTTCGCGTATCGCGACGGCGATGCGACCGATCCATCGAAGGCCGATCTCGCCGCGGGCACGACCGTCTGCACGATCCTGCGCATCAATTTCGATTATTACGAATCGATCTTTCTGAAGATGCAGGCGGGGATGGGCGACACGATCTTCGGCCCGATTTATCAGGTCCTGAAGAAGCGCGGTGTGAAATTCAAATTCTTCCATCGATTACGCGAGGTCGTCCCCTCGGACGATGGTCAACACATTGACGTTTTGCGCATCGGT
>JBQCJC010000122.1:0-6156 GCA_051953135.1 Thermoanaerobaculia bacterium
GTCGTGCGCCGAGCTCGTCGCCATTCGCGGCGCGGACCAGACCGAGGTTGTACCAGGCGGGGTAATAGCGCTTGTCGGCGTTCACGGCACGCTCGAACTCGCGCGCGGCATCCTTCGGGAACCCTTTCTCGACGAGCATCGCGCCGAGATCGTTGTGCAACTCGGCCGAATTCGGATTCGCGCGCAGCTCGTTGAGCACGCGATTCATCTCGTTATCGAGCGCGCTGCCCGTGTTCAGGTACTTCGCGTAAAACGGATTCGCGTACGGATTCTCGTTGCGGTGCGTGAGCTCGCGAAACTGGGAGCAGCCGGCAGCCGTGAGCGCGGCGACGGCAAGAATCAGCATTCGGTTCATTCGATCGATCTCAATCCTGAAGTGGTTTTGCTTTCAACTTCACCTTCCCGTCGATCGTCTCGACGCGAAAGGCCACGGTGCTGACGTGATACTTCTCGCGCACCAGCTCGGTTTGCTTCTGCACCATCGCCGCCATCTGGTCGTACGAAAACGACGGTGCCTTCCCGAGTTTCACATGCTCACGTTCGATCTCCGCGTACAACTGGCGGAGCTGTTCACCATTCGAGCCGGGCGTTATCTTTACATACGGATCGGCCGCGCTCGACGTTACGCGCGGTTGCGGCGGAGGCGGCGGCGCGGCTTCGTGCGGCGCGGACATCGCGGCCTGGCGGCGGCGATAGTCGAGCGGACCTTCCTCGCGCTCGCGCATGCGCCGGCCCCACATTTCGCGATATTGGTTGTAGCGGGACTGGAGCGTGTTGAACCGGAAGCGCCGCGAGTTGTCGCGCATGCGCTGCTTGTTCAACTCATGGATGAATGACTCCACCTGATGGCGCTCGAAGGTCGGCACCATCTTGATGATTCCGGTGAAGAATTGATCGTACTTATTCTTCAGTTTCCGGATGTCTTCTTCGAGCTTGTCGAGCTCGTCATCCTGCTTGATCACGATTGCGTTGTCTAAACTACCTTAAAGCAATGGCAAAAGCGTCTCCCGCGGCAGCAGATTCCAGCGTTCTCCGGACGATCCCCTCGGTCGAGAAAATTCTCTCCGCGCGCGCGTTTGCGCCACTCATCGGCGAGTTCGGGCGCGATCGGGTGAAAGATGGAATCGTCGAACATCTCGCAACCCTGCGCGCCACGAGATCGCCGTACGACGAATCCGAAGCCGCGAGCGGCGTGCGCGAATCGCTCACCGTCGCCGTGCGCTCCACGCTTCGACGCACGATCAACGGCACCGGCATTCTCATCCACACGAACCTCGGCCGCGCGCCCATCGATCATGCGATCTGGAACGAAGCCGCGGAGATCGTCACCGCGTACTCGAATCTCGAATTCGATCTCACCAGCGCCGAGCGCGGTGCGCGCGACGAACATCTCACGAGCCTCTGCCGCTCGCTCTTCGGTTGTGAGGCCGCGATTCTCACGAACAACAACGCCGCCGGCACGATGCTGTTGCTCGCGGCCAATGCGGCGCCGAAAGAAGTGATCGTCTCGCGCGGCGAGCTCGTCGAGATCGGCGGCGCGTTCCGCGTGCCCGACGTCATTCAACAAGGCGGCGCGAAGCTGCGCGAAGTCGGAACGACGAATCGCACGCGCGCACGCGATTACGAAGACGCGATCTCGCGACGCACCGCCGCGATCCTGCGCGTGCATCGCTCGAACTTCGACATCGTCGGCTTCACCGAAATGCCGACGATCGGAGAGCTCGTCGATTGCGCGCGCAAGAAGAAAGTGCCGCTGCTCTACGACGAAGGCAGCGGTCGCGTCGTCGATCTGCATCGCTACGGCTTCTCGCCGCAGAGCACGATCGCGGAGTTGATCACGCAGGGCGTCGATGCGATCTCGTGCTCGACCGACAAACTCATCGGCGCCACGCAAGGCGGTCTCATTCTCGGCCGCGAAGATCTGATCGCGAAATGCCGCAGACATCCGCTCATGCGCGCGCTGCGCGTCGGCAAGGAAACGTACGCGATCGTCGCGGCGACGCTGCGCGCATTCGCGACGCAGAAACACGAAGAGCGCATTCCGATCTACCGCATGCTCGCGGCGCCGGTGGAGTTGTTGCGTGCGCGCGCAGAGGAGATCGTGCGCGGAACGAAATGTTCGGTCGTCGAAAGCCGCGCCGCGTTAGGCGGAGGCACGACGCCGACCGAAAGCATCGACTCGATCGCAATCGCGATCCCGGGAGACGCGAACGCGATGCAGGAACGGATGTTGCGCAACGACACTCCGATCGCGGGACGCATTCACGAGGATCGTTACACGCTCGACGTCCGCACGCTGCTCGAGAGCGATCTCACGACCGTGGCCGCGGCGTTGCGGGACATTTAAGGATGGACAGGTCACGACCGAATCTCGTATCAACCCATGATCGCAACGCGTAGTTGCAGATAAGTGTTGCGCCTGCACGGATCTCGTTTATGCTGTTGCAGCATATGCGGCAGATCCGAACCGCTGTTTTCCTCACTCTCACGTTTCTGCTCGCGCTTCCCGGCGCAGCCGCGCAGTCGTTCCTGATCGCGCCGCCGCGCGTCGGTCCGGCGCCGAATCAGCGCGGCGATGTCAGGATCGCGGCGAGCTCCGAGGAGTTCCTGACGGTATGGCATGACGGACGGCAGGATGAGGGTGCGCTCGGACGCGCATGGGCCGCGCGTGTGTCGCGCACCGGACAGCTCCTCGACGCGACCGGACTGCCGATCGGCGATGACGTCGCGTACTTCACGGAGCGATCCGTACTTTCCGTCGCGTCGAACGGCACCGACTTCCTGATCGCAACACGCGGTGCGAACAACGGCGTCGTGCTGACGAAAGTGACGCGCGACGGCATCGTGCAACGCGCACCTGCGCTCAGCATCACCGCGTACTACGCCAATCTCGTCTCCCTCGGCGATTCGTACGCGCTCTTCTACAACGAGAACCTCAGCACCAATGGTCTCGTGCTTTCGACACGGGGCAAAGTCATCATCGTCGATCGCGACGGCCACATTGTTACCGCGCCGGTCGACGTCGTTGCGTCGTCAGGACAGATCGTCGAGCTCACCGCCGCGATGAGCACCGATGGCATCAACATGCTCCTGCTCTGGATCGACGGCGGGGATGGCCGCGTGCACGCGCGTGCGATCGCCACTGCCGCATTGAAAGTCGGCAACGTGAAGATCACGTCGGAGATCGATCCGACGCCGGCGAATCCATCGGCTCGCGGACTCTCCGTCGTCGCCGGTGGTGATCGCTACTTCGCGAGCTGGATTCAGGGAACGGAGTACCGCGGACGCGTGATCAGCACCGGCGGCTCGGCAATCGGCTCGACCATCGTCGTCGCGAGCGATGCGAATCCGACGAGCATTCAGGTCGCGTGGAACGGCTCTCGATTCGTCGCCGCGTATGCGTCGTTCATGACGATCTCGCGCGTTCTGCGAATCGCGGAGTTCACACCGAACGGCATTCGCTCGTTCGATGCAACGCCGAACACGCAACTGTATTTGTCCACCGGAATCGCTGCAGCCGGCAGCGACTCGCTGGTCGTTTGGGAAAGCTGGAGCGAAGGACCGGACGATCGCTTCAAGATTCGCGGGGATCTCTACGATGCTTCGTCGACCTTCAAGTTCGGCGCGAATCCGCTTCTCATTTCACGCGGTGCCACTGCGCGACGTCATGCAGACGGCGCGTGGATGGGCTCGAATTTCCTCGCGACGTGGATCGAACGATCGGACGCGCCGTACGTTGCGATCGCGCGCTTCGCACCAACCGGCCCTTCGCTCGATGGCTCCGGCATTTTTGTCGGTGCGGCGTACGCACAAGGAGCATCCGTCGCCAGCGATGGGCATGACGGCATCGTCGGATGGGCGCAGGTCGATGGAGCGTATGTCGCGCATGTGAGTGCGAGCGGCATCATCACTCCGCGACGAATCACCGCGGATGGGTTCCCGTCGAATGTCGATGTGGTCTTCAATGGCGAGGACTACGCCGCATGCTCATCGAAGACGATCGTGCGTCTCTACACGAACGGCACGACGAAGCAGATCTCGACGATTCCGCAATTCAACGGCGGCGAGTGCCATCTCGAATGGAGTGGCTCGCAATACCTGCTGACGTGGACGACGACGGACCTTTGTTTCCCGGTGTGCATTCCGCCAACCGGTCTGTGGGCGCAGGCGATCTCGAAAGATCTGACGCCGCTCGGCGGCGCGGTGCGTCTCGCGTATCCCGACGTTTCGAGCGAGCCGCAGACCGCAACCGCGGGCGATCGCACGCTCGTCGTGTGGAGTGAGCACGACGGCACGCTGCGCGCGAAACGCATCACCGCGAACGGTGTGATTCTCGATGCATCGTCGTTCCTGATCGGTGAAGCCTCACAGCTTTCCGATGTTTTCGCGGAAGGGGAGAACTGGATCGTCGTCAGCGGTCCTTACGCGTGGACCGTGACGCGCGAAGGCAATGTCGGCGCGCGGCAGACACGCTTTCCGTTCATCGGCGAAGGACGCGAAGTGACGTACGTCGCCGCGCCCGTGCCGTTCCTCATCTATCAGGCGCCCGGTGCCGGACTCACGCCGCAGCTCTACGGCCGTTTTCTCGAATCACTGAAACGACGCGGCGCGCGTCATTGAGAGGAGCAGCCACACATGCATTGCGTACGTGTCGCGATTTGTCTGATCGTTTCGTTTGCCGCGGCGGCAGCACAGAATTTTCCGCTCTCCGTTCCGCAGGCGGGACCGGCTCCGGGCGATCGCGCGTATTTGCGTGCGGCAGCGAGTGATGAGCAGTTTCTCGTCGTCTGGTCCGATACGCGCGAAGGTCTGACGTTGTTCGACACCTCGCGTGTTTTCGCCGCCCGCGTCACACGCGATGGTCGTGTGCTCGATCCGCATGGCATCGCCGTCGGAAACTCGAGCATCGACGACATTCTTTGGGAGCCGGTGCAGGCCGTTGCGAGTGATGGACGGGATTTTCTCGTCGCGACACGTGAGCAACGCGCGCTGCAACTCACGAAAGTGACGAGCGATGGAAACGTGACGCGGCTCCCGGCACTGAGCAGAACTCCGATCGACAACGCGCGGCTGGCGTGGATCGGCGACGCGTACCTGCTGACATACAGCGGATCAGCCGCGTTGCTCGATCGCAATGGCAACGTGCTCGTGAATCCGTTCCCGCTCGTCATCGGCGAAGTGGAGGAGCTCGTCGCGACGTCGATCATCGATGGTCTTGTGCAACTCGCGTGGAGCGATCACGCGGATAACCGCGTCCATGTTGCGATGACGTCGTACTCCGCGCTTCGTACCGGTGAAGCGCGTTTCCGCTCGACGCCTGGACCGCTCGCGGCTTCGGTTCCGACTCGCCTCGAGATTGCTTCGAATGGCGAGCGCTCGCTCGTGACCTGGTCCACGGCCGGATACCACGCACGATTTCTCGATGCCTCCGGGAGTGCGCTGCAGAGCGTGATGAACTTCGACTGGGCGTGGTACCTCGCGCCCGCGTTGCCGATGTGGGACGGCACTGCGTTCCTCGTCGCTCACTCGCCGAAAGCCACGGGCGGCGGTGATGTGTCGCTGCGTGCCATCGAGAACGATGGTGCGACTCGAGAAATCACCGACGCCACGCGTCCAGCGGCGAGGGATTACTACGATCAGCTTGCGATCGCGACGTCCGCCGGCCGCACACTCTTCGCGCGAATCGCGAACATCAGCGGAACCGAAGAAGTGTTCGTCGATGTGCTCGATCAGTCGCACCAGCCGGTGAACGCGCAGCCGATTCTGTTGACGACGTCATTCTCCGCGCGCGAGTTCGGAACAGCGGTGTGGCGCGGCGATCATTACCTCGCCGCCTGGGTCGAGTACGCGCCGCAGGCGAAGATCATGACCGCACGCATTTCGCGCAGCGGACAGCGTCTCGATGGGGCAGGACGACTGGTGCAACTCGCACCTGATTCGCGGCATCAGGCCGAGGTTGCACTCGCGACGGATGGTCATGATGCGCTGCTCCTCCACAATCCGGGCGACGGACTTCAGGCCTCAATCATCGATGCCAAAGGTGTTGCTCGTCCGTCAGTTTCCCTCGGGCAAGGATGGGGAGGTTCCGTGACTTACAACGGAACCGAATACGGCGTCTGCACCACCACCGAAATTCTGCGCATCTCACGGAGCGGC
>JBQCJC010000123.1:0-16536 GCA_051953135.1 Thermoanaerobaculia bacterium
CGCCTGATCGATGGCGCGCACGAGATTCACGGAGACATTCTTCTCGACGTTGCCGCCGCCGACGGAGAACACGAGGATCGCGTCTTTGTCATTGATGCGTGAGATCTTCATCCACTCCGCAAAGCAGCTGTCCCAGCCTTCATCGTTCACGCGCGCGGTGAGCTCGGAAACGTTGTCGGTGGGCGTGTAGGCCTCGTAGCGGCAGATCTTGCGGAAGTCGTTCACGGCGTGGCTCGCGTGTCCCGCGGAGCCGCCGACGCCGAGGATGAAGAGACGGCCGCCGGAGTCCCGGGAGGTGGCGAGCCCTGCGGCCATGCGATCGATCGCGTCCGCGTCGATCTGGCGGATCACTTCGATGCTTTCGTCGAGAAACGAGCGGCTGAACGATTCCATGCGGCGCATTCGAACATCGCGCACGGAAACGAGTCAACGGCGAGTTTGGTTTCGAAGCGCGTGACTCCGATCGACGAAGTCTTCCGACGGCTCGCCGCGTCGTCGTTCCGCCGTAAGTTCAAACTGCAGGGACGCGAGCTTGCCTATCTCCAGATGTGGGGACTGCCGCACGTCATGAAACAGGCAGAAGAGCTTCTCCGGAAACGCGTCGCTCCGGCAGAGCCGCTGAATGACGGACGGCAGACGCCGTGGCGCAATCATCCGGTCTTCGTCGCGCAGCATGCGACCGGCACGTGTTGTCGCGGCTGTCTCGAGAAGATTCACGAGATCCCGAAAGGGCATACGCTCACGGCGGATGAGATGGCGCATGTGCTCGCGGTGATCGAGCGCTGGCTCGGCGCGTCGGTTTAAACTCCGCGTCATGCCGACGCACATTCAGAAGCCGTCCGTCATCGAGGCCGCGGGCAACAAGCCGAAGATCATCGAGGAGTACATCGGTCGCGTGAACTCGAAGACCGACTCGGTTTCGATCGCGCGCATGAAGAGTCCCGGCGGCTGGGTCGAGCCCGGACAAACGCCCGAGTTCGATGAATACACGGTTGTGCTGCGCGGCACGCTGCGCGTGGCGACGAAGGACGGCGCGCTCGACGTCCACGCGGGGCAGGCGATCATCACGCACGCGGGCGAGTGGGTGCAGTACTCCACGCCCGGTGATGAAGGTGCGGAGTACGTCGCGATTTGTCTGCCGGCGTTCTCGATGGATTCGGTGCATCGCGACGAGTAGTCACGATTACGCATCGCCCCGGGCACCGCACGCCGTGCCCACTTCCGCTCACAGCCCCATGTGACGATCGACACCACCTCGTCCTCGATCGCGGTCCGAAGATGCTCATGGTTGAGACATAGTCTCAACAATCAACGGATCGAAGCACACCATGAGCATCATCCATCTGCAACCAGGACAAAGACAGTCCTTCTCCGCGAAACGTGCATCGTCGTGCGGCTCGCGCATGCGCATCGCGCTGCTCGTGACGATCGCTGCACTGCTGCTTGCGCCCGCGTTGCTGGCGCAGGACGCGACGACTCCGGAAACGGAAGAAGAAACGTCACCGCCGAAGATCGTGCAGGGAGTCGAGAAATTCAAAGAAGCATTCGCGAATGCATCCGGCGGAATCGAGCTCTCCGGCTTCTTCGACATGCAGGCCGCGGAGCGCGCCGTCGATCCTGATGTTTTCTCCGCTGGCGACTTCGAGCTCGATTTCGCGCGCGAGCTCGGCAGGAACACACAGCTCGCGGCGGCAGTCGTCACGAATGACGAAGGGACGAACCTCGCCGTCGGCTTCGTCGACATCCATTTCTTCGGCCACAGGGTCGCGCCGCGCGGCCGGCTGCCGATCGAAAAAGGATTTCATCTGCAGTTCGGCCGCTTCGACGTTCCGTTTGGACAGGACTGGCAGTTTTACGCGGCGAAGGATCGCGTCGAGCTGAGCGCGCCGCTCACCACCGAGACGCTGCTCGACGGCGGGTTCAACGACACAGGTCTTCGCATCCTCGGCGGCACGCGCGGCTTCAACTACTCCGCGTTCGTCATTCGCGGCGATGGTCCGGGCAGCCTTTACGGCGGACGTCTCGGCCTCACGCCGTTCGACAATCCCTATCGTTTCGAGCCGCACACGCATCTCTTCGACGCTGGTGTTTCGATCCTGCAGGACATCGATGGAGATCGTCATACGCGCTCGCGTGCGTTCGCGGTTGATGCCAGCTCGCAGCTCGGCGCACTCAATCTGCGCGGTGAATACATTCACTGCGATGACCACGAAACGCACGCACGCAGCGGATGGCATCTCACCGCCGCGTTCGACGCGAGCGCCTTCACGCGCGTGCCCATCACTACGTACGCGCGCTATGACACCGTGGATGAAGCGCCGGTCGATGAGATGCGCACAGAGCGCATCACCGCGGGTGTGAACGCGAACCTCTTTCGATTTCTGATGTTCAAGCTCGAGTACCAGCGCATTCTCGCGGCTCCCTTTGAAGTCGAATCGGAAGAAGACTTCCGCCGCAACGCCTGGTTCGCGCAGGCCGTCATCGTGTTTTGAGGCCGATCATGAAAACGATCTTCGTTTCCGTGCTCCTCGTCCTCGTCGCGCTCAGCGCCCACGCACACGAACCATCCGGGCACCCGACATGGAACGTCGACGCGTGCGTGAGCTGCCACGCCACCAAGGCCGAACGGCCGATGCTCGAGGCACGAATCACAGTTCCGTGCAAAACCATGTGTGTCTCTTGTCACTCCATGAAGAGCCATCATCCTGTAGGAGTGAAGATCGACGCGGAGGTGAAGCCGCCGCTGCGTCTGACGAGCGAGGGAAGGAACACCTGCGTCACCTGTCACGACGTCACGCGCAGCAGAACGGAGTCAGTACCATGGGTCTCGCAGAGTTTCATTCAGCGCGTCATGAGCCGCTCGAAAGAGCACAAGACGTACTTCCTCGTGATGCGCAATGATCACGGGCAGCTTTGCCGCAACTGTCACTGACGAGAACACTTCATGCACATCCCCGATGGTTATCTCAGCCCCGCGACCGGCGCCAGGTTGTATGCGGCCGCGATTCCGTTCTGGAGCACCGCGCTTCGCAAAATGCGCGCGCTCGTGACCGCGCGCACGATTCCTCTCGTTTCGCTCTTCGCCGCGTTTTCGTTCGTCGTGATGATGTTCAACCTTCCGCTGCCAGGTGGAACGACCGGCCATGCGGTGGGAATCGCGATCGCCACGATCGTCCTCGGGCGCTGGGGCGCGATGCTCGCGATCAGTGTTGCGCTCGTGATTCAGGCGGTTTTCTTCGGCGACGGCGGGATCACGGCCATCGGTGCGAACTGCTTCAACATCGCCATCCTCGGCGCGCTCGTGTCCGACGTCGTCTATCGCTACGGCAGCGGCAACGCGCCCGCGGATTCGCGCAGACGCGTCATCGCCGCGGGCTTCGCGGGATACATCGCGATCAACGTCGCGGCGCTCGTCACCGCGATCGAGTTCGGAATTCAGCCGATGCTCTTCTCCGCACCGGACGGCACGCCGTTGTACGCGCCGTATTCGCTCGGCGTGGCGGTGCCGGCGATGATGCTCGGCCATCTCACATTCGCCGGATTGGCGGAAGCGATCATTTCGGCGGGCATCGTTGCGTATCTGCAGCGCGCCGAGCCGTCGCTGCTCTCCGCGCACGTGAGTTATCGATCTCCGTCGACGCGCTTTCGTGTGACGCGCCCGTTGTGGGCCGCGCTCGGTGCGCTGATGATCGCGACGCCGCTGGGATTGCTCGCCGCGGGTGCGGCGTGGGGCGAGTGGAGCGCCGAAGACTTTGCGCATCCCGAGGCTCGGCGCGAGATTGCGGCGGCATCGCTTGATGCGGCGCCACCTGCAGAAGCGCCGACGGGATTGCAGAAACTCTCATCGATGTGGACGGCGCCGATTCCGGATTACGCGCCCGCTTTCGTGCGAAGCGAATCGTTTGGATACATCGTGTCGGCGATGTTCGGCGTGGGATTGATCATCGTCTCCGTACTTCTTCTGCAGCAACTGTTCGGAGGGCGTCGCGCGCCGGAGGGAACGAGTCTGCTCTGATGGCGGCGTCGTTCGTCGAGCGTTCGATCCGGTCGCTTCGCGGCATCGCGGAGCGTTCGCTGTTCAGCGAGACCATTGCGAGAACCAATGGTCCGCTGCAGGCGATCGATGCGCGCGCGAAACTCGCGGGACTGCTCGCGTTGATCCTCGCGACCGTGTTCACGCATGAGCTGCGAGCGATTGCCGTGTTGCTCGTGCTCGCGATTGTGCTGACGTTTGTTGCGGGTCGCGGAGCATTGAGCGCGGTGTTGCGCGTCTGGCTCGCGGGAGCGTTGTTCACCGGCATCGCGGCTCTCGGCGCGCTCGTGCTCACGCGAGGCGATGTTGTGGCGCGACTGCCGTTCGGACTCGCCGTCACACGTCAGGGATTGCTCGCGTATGCGTTCGTACTCGGACGCGTACTCACGACCACCGCGCTCTCGCTCGTGCTGGTCCTGACGACGCGCTGGGATGCGCTGCTGCGCGCGTTGCGCGCGCTTCGCGTTCCGGCGATGCTGATCGTGATCATCAGCATGACCTATCGCTACGTCTTTGTTTTGCTCGAAGTCGCGGCCGAGTTGTTCGACGGACGGCGCAGCCGCCGCATCGGAAAACTCACGCCCGCGGTCGAGCGCCGTCTCGCCAGTGCGGCTGCTGGTGCATTGCTCACGCGCACACTCACGATGACGGACGACGTGTATCTCGCGATGCAGTCGCGCGGCTTTCGCGGTGACGTTCGTTTGCTCGACGATGCGCGGATGCGAATGCGAGACTGGATCGTGATGATCGCGTTCATCGCCCTCGCGATTCTCATCGTGGCGGTGCACCGATGACGTTGTTCGCGCTCGATCGCGTGGCATTTCAGTACGGCGATGTTCGTGCGCTCGACGATGTCTCGCTCTCGATTGCGCAAGGCGCACGCATTGCGCTCCTCGGCGCAAACGGATCCGGCAAGTCGACGCTGTTGCGGATGCTCGACGCGCTCACGTTTCCATCCACCGGCGAGATGCGATTCGATGGCGCGGCCGTGACCGCTGAGGCGATGAACGACGATCGATTCGCATTCGCGTTTCGCACGCGCGTCGGGTTCGTCTTCCAGAATCCCGACGTGCAGCTCTTCAACCCTACGGTCTTCGACGAGCTCGCGTTCGGCCCGCTGCAATTGCAGTGGCCTGTCGAGCGAATTCGTAAGCGCGTCGAAGAGACGCTCGTGCAATTCGGCATCGAACATCTGCGCGAACGCTCGCCGCATCGTTTGTCGGGAGGCGAGAAGAAACGCGTCTGCCTCGCGTCCGTCCTCATTCTCGAACCGGAAGTGCTGCTGCTCGATGAGCCGACCGCCGCGCTCGATCCGCACGGACAGAGCGTGATCTTCGATCTGCTGTACGAATGCGCGGCCGCGCAACGAACGATCGTCAGTGCGACGCATGATCTCGGGATTGCCGAAGATCTCGCGGAGACGTGCGTCGTTATGCAGGCCGGACGCATCGCCGCGCAGGGACCGGCGAAAGAGATCGTGCGCGACGAGGCGCTGCTGCGTCGCACTGGCCTGTTGCACGCGCATCGGCATGCGCACGAGAACGGCATCGTCCACACGCACCCGCATCGTCATCGCGAACACGGGCACGATTGATCGCGCGACGACCGACGATGCTATGGTCTTCCGTCGATGAAGACTTTGATTCTGTCGCACGCGGACGTCGAAGAGTTGCTGACGATGCGCGAGTGCATCGCGGTGATGGAAGACGCGCTCGCGGCGCTGGCGCGCGGCGAGGTACACAACCCGCTGCGACAGGCGATTCGCGCTCCCGGTGCTCCGGGCCTGCTCGGCCTCATGCCCGCGTGGCGTACCGGCTATTACGCGTTGAAGGAAGTTTGCGTGTATCCCGAGAACCCGAAACGCGGACTCGACACGCATGTCGGCACCGTGCTTCTGCACAGCGGCGAAACCGGAGAGCCGCTCGCGATCATGAACGCCTCGGCCATTACCGCGATTCGTACCGCGGCGGTCTCGGCTGTCGCGACGAGACTGCTCGCACGTCCTGACGCCCGCGTCCTCGCGGTGATCGGCAACGGCGTTCAGGCGAAGGCGCATCTCGAAGCGATTCCGCTTGTGCGCGACATCGTGGACGTGCGCGTGTTCAGCCGCAGCAGCGGAACGGTCGCGTCCGCCGAAGAAGCAGTGCGCGGCGCCGATATCGTCGTGACCGCCACAAACTCACGCGAGCCCGTGCTGAAACGCGAATGGCTGAAACCGGGAGCGCACATCAACGCTGTCGGATCAAGCATTCCTAGCGCGCGCGAGCTCGACGGTGCGACGATCGCCGCGTCCTCCCTCTTCGTCGACCGCATCGAATCGACCGTGAACGAGAGCGGTGACTACCTTTTTGCGGTGAAAGAAGGCGCGATTCGCCGGCCCGAGCACATTCGTGGGGAATTGGGCGATGTTCTCATCGGTAGAACAGCAGGCCGGACCGCTGACGACGAGATCACACTCTTCAAGTCGCTCGGTCTGGCGGTGGAAGATCTCGCGTCCGCGGCATTTTTGTACGAAAAAGCGCGGCGCGAAGGTCGCGGAACGGGGGTCGAGATCTAGCTCTGACGGTCCGCGGAATAAGGTTCCATCTCTGTGCCGTTAGCAGCAGTCCGGGCTTGACAAGGTCCCGAATGCCTGCGTAAAGTGCGCGGGTTTTCCCAAACGGGACCAGTCCAGCTCTACGTGTCTTCAGAAGGATAAGCAGCGAATGCCAACGATCAACCAGCTTGTTGCCAAGGGCCGCGAATCGGTCAAGTACAAGACGAAGTCGCCGGCTCTGCAGTCGAGCCCGCAGAAGCGCGGCGTTTGCACGCGCGTGTATACGTCGACCCCCAAGAAGCCGAACTCGGCGCTCCGCAAGGTCGCGCGTGTGCGTCTGACGAATGGCGTGGAAGTCACCACGTACATTCCGGGCGTCGGCCACAACCTCCAGGAGCACTCGATCGTGCTCATCCGCGGAGGTCGTGTGAAGGACCTGCCGGGCGTGCGCTATCACGTCGTCCGCGGAACGCTCGACGCCGTTGGCGTCGCCAAGCGCAATCAGAGCCGTTCGAAATACGGCGCGAAGCGCCCGAAGAAGGCGTAAGGATCACTGACTCATGCCGAGAAGAAGAGAAGTTCCCAAGCGCGAGATCCTTCCGGATCCGGTTTACAACAGCCAGCTCGTGACGAAGTTCATCAACTCCCTGATGAGCGACGGCAAGAAGTCGGTGGCTGAGCGCGTGTTTTACGGCGCCCTCAAGAAGGTCGAAGATCGTGCGAAAGACGATCCTCTCAAGGTCTTCAAGAAGGCGATCGACAACGTGAAGCCGGCCCTCGAGGTCAAGAGCCGCCGTGTCGGTGGCTCGAACTATCAGGTTCCCATCGAGGTTCGTCCGACGCGCCGCACGGCGCTCGCGATCCGCTGGATGATCACGTACGCCAACTCGCGCGGCGAGAAGACGATGCAGGACAAGCTCGCGGGCGAGATTCTCGACGCGGCGAACAATCGCGGTAACGCGATCAAGAAGCGCGAAGATACGCACAAGATGGCCGAGGCCAACAAGGCGTTTGCGCACTACCGCTGGTAGTTTTCAAACTCTCTGGTATCATTCCGCCCCCTTCGTCGGTTGACAGGGGGCGAGTTCGATCGAATGCCTGAATTCGATCACCCCGGGCGAAAGCGCGGGACCCAACTCAGCAGCTTTCCGTAGCTCCGTCTCGACCGGATAACACAGACAACGTTCTGCGGTTCCGGACCGAGCAACGGGAAACAAACAAATTGAACGAATTGCACCTCCCCAACGGAGGTGTGCGTGTGCCGGCGAATGCCGGTACGCGTGTGTTGTGGTCTGCAAGAAAAGAAGAACTCATGGCACGTACGGTACCTCTCGAGAAAACGCGCAACATCGGCATCATGGCTCACATCGATGCCGGTAAGACGACGACCACCGAACGCATCCTTTTCTACACCGGCATCACCCACAAGATCGGTGAGGTGCACGAGGGCACTGCAACCATGGACTGGATGGTCCAGGAGCAGGAGCGCGGCATCACGATCACGTCCGCCGCAACCACGGCCAAGTGGGGCGACACGCGCATCAACATCATCGACACCCCGGGTCACGTCGACTTCACGGTCGAGGTCGAGCGCTCGCTGCGCGTCCTCGACGGCGCCGTCGGTGTGTTCTGCGCGGTCGGCGGCGTCGAGCCGCAGTCCGAAACGGTGTGGCGCCAGGCCGACAAGTACGGTGTTCCCCGCATTGCGTTCGTCAACAAGATGGACCGCATCGGCGCGAACTTCGAGAACGTCGTCGGTCAGATCCGCAACAAGCTTGGCAAGAACGCGGTTCCTCTCCAGCTCCCGATCGGAGCCGAGGACAAGTTCCGCGGCGTCATCGACCTCGTGCAGATGAAGGCTCTCGTCTTCAAGGATGAGACCCTCGGCGCGAAGTACGACGTCGAAGAGATTCCGGCCGAACTGCGCGCGGAGGCCGAAGGCCTGCGCGAGAAGATGGTCGAGTCGATTGCTGAATCGCACGACGAGTTGCTCGAGAAGTAACTCGCCGGCGAAACGCTCGAACTGAGCGAGCTGAAGGCCGCGCTTCGCGAGGCCACCATCGCCCAGAAGATCACGCCGGTGCTTTGCGGCACCGCGTTCAAGAACAAGGGCGTGCAGCCGCTCCTCGACGCCGTCGTCGACTATCTCCCGAGCCCGGTCGACATTCCGCCGGTCAAGGGGATCAATCCGGACGACGAGTCGTTCATGGAGCGCAAGGCTTCGGACAGCGAACCGTTCTCGGCGCTCGTCTTCAAGATCATGACCGACCCGTTCGTCGGCCAGCTCGCATTCTTCCGCGTCTACTCGGGCACGATCGAGTCCGGTACTTCGGTTCTGAACTCGACCAAGGGCACGACTGAGCGTATCGGCCGTCTCCTGCAGATGCACGCGAACAAGCGCGAAGAGATCAAGGAAGTGCGCGCGGGTGACATCGGCGCGGCCGTTGGTCTGAAGTCGGTCACCACCGGCGACACGATCTGCGATCCGAAGAATTCGATCGTCCTCGAGACGATGAACTTCCCGGAGCCGGTCATTGCGGTTGCGATCGAGCCGAAGACGAAGTCCGACCAGGAAAAGATGGGCATCGCGCTCGCGAAGCTCATGCAGGAAGATCCGACGTTCAAGGTCCACACGGATCCGGAAACGAACCAGACGATCATCCGCGGCATGGGCGAGCTGCACCTCGAGATCATCGTCGACCGCATGGTCCGCGAGTTCAACGTGCAGGCGAACGTCGGTAAGCCGCAGGTCGCGTATCGCGAGGCGATCACGCGCAAGTCGGAAGCCGAAGGCAAGTTCGTGCGCCAGTCCGGTGGTAAGGGTCAGTACGGCCACGTCAAGATGCGTTTCGAGCCGCTGGAAGGCGGCGGGTTCGAGTTCGTCAACGAGATCGTCGGCGGCTCGGTTCCGAGGGAATTCATCAAGCCGACCGAGCAGGGCATCAAGGAAGCGCTCGAGCGCGGCATCGTCGCCGGTTATCCGATGACGGGCGTGAAGGCGATTCTGTACGACGGCTCGTACCACGATGTCGACTCGTCGGAAATGGCGTTCAAGATCGCGGGCTCGATGGCGTTCCAGGAAGGCGCGAAGAAGGCGAATCCGATCCTTCTCGAGCCGGTCATGGACGTCGAGGTCGTGACGCCGGAAGACTACGCGGGCGACGTCATGGGCGACCTCTCGCGCCGTCGCGGAAAGATTCAGCAGATGGAAGAGCGCGGCGGAGCGAAAGTCATTCGCGCCCACGTGCCTCTTTCGGAGATGTTCGGCTATGCGACGCAGGTTCGTTCCATGTCGCAGGGCCGCGCGAGCTACACGATGCAGTTCCTGGCGTACGAGCCGGCCCCGAAGAACGTGGCCGAGGAAGTCATCGCCAAGAGCGGCGGAGCCACACAGCGAGTTTGATTCGAGCGTCTTCGCTCAGAGCAGCTAGAGAAAAACGGAGGTTAGATCCAAATGGCCAAAGAGAAATTCGATCGCAGTAAGCCGCACGTCAACATCGGCACGATCGGTCACGTCGACCACGGCAAGACCACGCTGACGGCCGCCATCACCAAGGTCCTCGCCGCGAAGGGCACTGCCGCATTCGTCGCGTTCGATCAGATCGACAAGGCTCCGGAAGAGCGTGAGCGCGGTATCACCATCGCGACCGCGCACGTCGAGTACTCGACCGAGAAGCGCCACTATGCGCACGTCGACTGCCCGGGTCACGCCGACTACGTCAAGAACATGATCACCGGCGCCGCGCAGATGGACGGTGCGATCCTCGTGGTCGCCGCCACCGACGGCCCGATGCCGCAGACCCGCGAGCACATCCTGCTCGCCCGTCAGGTCGGCGTTCCGTACATCGTCGTCGCCCTCAACAAGGTCGACGCGGCGGATCCGGATCTCCTCGAGCTCGTCGAGCTCGAAGTCCGCGAGCTGCTCTCCAGCTACGAGTTCCCGGGCGATGACATTCCTATCGTCCGCGTCTCCGCGCTGAAGGCGCTGCAGACCACCGACAACAACGATGAGTGGGCTCAGAAGATCGTCGAGCTGATGAACGCGGTCGACGAGTACATCCCGCTGCCGGAGCGCGCGATCGACAAGCCGTTCCTGATGCCGGTCGAAGACATCTTCTCGATCTCGGGCCGCGGCACGGTCGTCACTGGCCGTATCGAGCGCGGAATCATCAAGGTCGGTGAGGAAATCGAGATCGTCGGTATCCGTCCGACCCAGAAGAAGGTCGTCACGGGCGTCGAAATGTTCCGCAAGCTTCTCGATCAGGGTCAGGCGGGCGACAACGTCGGCCTCCTGCTCCGCGGTATCGAGCGCAAGGACGTCGAGCGCGGCCAGGTTTGCGCCAAGCCGGGCTCGATCACCCCGCACACGAAGTTCAAGGCCGAGGTCTACATCCTGACGAAGGAAGAAGGTGGCCGTCACACGCCGTTCTTCAACGGCTATCGCCCGCAGTTCTACTTCCGTACGACGGACATCACCGGTGTTGCGGCTCTGGCCGAAGGCGCCGAGATGGTCATGCCTGGTGACAACACCTCGCTGACGATCACGCTGATCCATCCGATCGCGATGGAGAAGGGTCTTCGCTTCGCAATCCGTGAGGGCGGTCGCACCGTCGGCGCCGGCACGGTTACCGAGGTCATCGAGTAGTCGATCCAACAAGAGGACAGGTCGTACGGCCTGTCCTCTTCTGTTCTTTAAGGGTACAGAACCATGATGAACGAAAAGATCCGCATCCGTCTCAAGGCTTATGACTATCGCGTGCTCGACCAGTCGACCTCGGAAATCGTCGATACCGCGAAGCGCACGGGTGCGAAGGTAGCGGGACCGATCCCTCTGCCGACGCAGGTGTCGCGTTACACCGTTCTGCGCAGCCCGCACGTCGACAAGAAGTCGCGTGAGCAGTTCGAGATGCGGACGCACAAGCGGCTGCTCGACATTCTCGAGCCGACGACCCAGACGGTCGACGCGCTCATGAAGCTCGAGCTTCCGGCCGGCGTCGACGTCGAGATCAAGGCGTTCGGCAAATAAGTGGAGCGTCGGGCCCTCGGCCCGTCGGAAGCATCGGCAGGCAGAGAGCCAGCTGCTCCACACCAAATACACATGAACCCGCGTTGCCGGGTTCCAAGGTGGAAAGACTAGAACAATGGCAATCGAAGGAATCATTGGCAAGAAGGTCGGGATGACCCAGGTGTTCGCCGAAGACGGCGCGCTGATCCCTGTCACGGTCATCCAGGCCGGACCGTGCCTCGTGGTCCAGAAGAAGACGAGCGATAAGGACGGCTACGATGCCGTGCAGATCGGCCTCGTCGAAAAGGTCTCGAATCGCCGCATCACCAGCGCGATGCGCGGCCACTTCGAGAAGGCGGGCGTGCAGCCCGTGAAGACGCTCGCCGAAGTGCCGTACAGCGGCGAGGCGAACGTCGGTGACCGCGTGCAGGTCGACATCTTCAAAGCCGGCGACGCGATCGACGTGGTCGGTCAGTCGAAGGGTAAAGGCTATCAGGGCGTCGTTCGCCGCCACGGCTTCGCCGGCGGTCGCGAATCGCACGGCTCCATGTTCCACCGCGCGCCTGGCTCGATCGGCGCGTCGGCGTTCCCGTCGCGTGTCATGAAGGGCATGCGCATGGGCGGCCGCATGGGCGGCGATCAGGTCACGGTCAAGAACCTTCGCGTGGCGAAGGTCGATGCCGAGAACAACCTGCTGTACGTCCGCGGTGCCGTGCCGGGTGGTCGCAATGGCCTCGTTTACGTGCGCTTTTCGACAAACGGGAAGCGGGGTGAGTAACCATGCCGACCATTGACATCAAAAACTGGGACAACAAGACCGTCGGGTCGATCGACCTGCCGGAAGAGATCTTCGCGTATCCGTACAAAGAGCACCTCGTGCACGAGGCGGTGCGCAACTATCTCGCGGGCCAGCGTCAGGGCACGCATAAAACCAAGGTGCGCTCCGAAGTGGCCGGCTCCGGCAAGAAGCCGTTCAAGCAGAAGGGCACCGGCCGCGCGCGTCAGGGTGGCGCTCGTCCGCCGATCCACCGCCACGGCGGTACGGTCTTCGGCCCGCAGCCGCGCGACTACTCGTACAAGATGAACACCAAGGAGAAGAAGGCGGCACTCAAGTCGGCTCTCTCCCAGCGTGTGAAGGAAGGCAAGTTCGTCGTCATCTCCGACATGTCGGTCGATGAGGCGAAGACCAAAGCCTTCGCGCAGAAGGTGGCCAACATCGGCGTCGACGGGAAGGCTCTTCTCATCGACACGATGGAGAACACCAACGCGGTGCTCGCATCGCGCAACAACCCGAAGCTGAACTTCGTGGATGCGCTGCACGTGAACGTCTATGACGTCGTGAACAGCCGCTACGTCGTTCTCAGCCAGGCGGCGCTCGATCGTCTGACGGAGGCACTCAGCAATGAACGCTAATCAGATCATCCGCCGTCCGCTCGTCACCGAGAAGTCGACGATCCAGCGCGAGCTGGGCAACGTCATCGCCTTCGAGGTCGATGGCAACGCCAACAAGATCGAAGTCAAGCGCGCCGTCGAAGAGCTGTTCAAAGTGAAGGTCGAAGAGGTTCGCCTCTTCAACGTTCGCGGAAAGATGAAGCGCATGGGCCGCTGGGCCGGCAAACGCCGCGACTGGCGCAAGGCCTACGTGCGGCTCAAGGAAGGCGAGAAGGCGCCCGAGTTCGTCGAGGGCGTGTAAGTCGGTAACGAGCCGAGAAAAAGAGAAGAACTATGGCTACGAACAAATACAAGCCGACTTCGCCGGGTATCCGTTTTCAGACGCACGCTTCGTTTGAAGACATCACAAAGACGACCCCGGAAAAGTCACTGACGAAAGGCAAGCCGAAAACCGGCGGCCGCAACAGCAAGGGGCGCGTGACCTCCCGCTTCATCGGCGGTGGACACAAGCAGCGCTACCGTGACATCGACTTCAAGCGCGACAAGCGCGGGATCCCCGCGAAGGTCGCCGCGATTGAATACGATCCGAACCGCACCGCGCACATCGCGCTGCTCCACTACGTGGACGGCGAGAAGCGCTACATCCTCGCGCCGAACGGCCTGGTCGTCGGCACGATGATCGTCGCGGGCGAGGACGCCGACATCCTGGTGGGCAATGCGCTCCCGCTGTCGAAGATCCCTCTCGGTACCGTGATTCACAACATCGAGCTGAAGGAAGGCAAGGGCGGCCAGATGGTTCGTTCGGCCGGCGCGGGCGCGCAGCTCATGGCCCGCGAAGGCGACTGGGCGACGCTCCGTCTTCCCTCCGGCGAAATGCGCAAGGTCCACGTTCGCTGCTACGCGACGATTGGGCAGGTCGGCAATCTCGAGCACGAGAACGTGTCGTACGGCAAGGCTGGACGCACCCGTCACCTCGGCAAGCGCCCGCATAACCGCGGCGTCTCGATGAACCCGGTCGATCACCCGCTCGGCGGCGGTGAGGGCAAGACCTCGGGTGGCCGTCACCCGGTCAGCCCGTGGGGCCAGCCCACCAAGGGCTACAAGACGCGCCGCAACAAGCAGACGACGAAGTTCATCGTCAAGCGGAGAACCAAGTAATGGCACGTTCACTCAAGAAAGGTCCCTTCGTGGACGACCACCTCACCAAGAAGGTGGAGGCGATGAACAAGGAGCGCGACAAGAAGGTCATCAAGACCTGGTCGCGCCGCTCGACGGTCATTCCGGAGATGGTCGGTCACACGATTGCGGTTCACAACGGCCGCAAGTTCACCCCGATCTACATCTCCGAAAACATGGTCGGTCACAAGCTCGGCGAGTTTGCGCTCACCCGCACCTTCAAAGGCCACAGCGGCAAGAAGGTGGAGAAGGGCGCGAAGCCGGCCGGCAAGTAAAGGCGCGGAGAACACGATGGAAGCAACCGCAACTCTCAGATATTTGAAGGCCTCGCCGCAGAAGGTCCGTCTCGTGGCGGATCTGGTCCGTGGCAAGAAGGTCGAGGAAGCGCTCGCCATCCTCCGGTTCACGCGCAAGTCGTGTGCGAAGGATCTCGAGAAGCTCCTCCGCTCGGCTGTTGCCAATGCCGAGAACAAAGAAGCAGGCGCCGACGTCGACGAGCTCGTGGTCTCGAAGATCTACGTCAACGAGGGGCCGCGCGAGAAGCGCATCCAGCCCGCGCCGATGGGCCGTGCCTACCGCATCCAGAAGCGGAAGTCGCACGTCACCGTCCACGTGTCGGATGAAGTCAAAGCGGTCAACGAGCGGAGCGGCGGCAAAGGCCGTGCGCGGGCCGCGAAATAACGGAGGCACTCTTGGGTCAGAAGGTTAATCCTTACGGTTTTCGGCTGGGCTTCAACAAGACCTGGCACTCCCGCTGGTTTGCCGGGAAGAACTATGCCGAGACGCTGCATCGCGATCTGAAGCTTCGCGATGATCTCAAGAAGCGCCTCAAGCACGCCGGCGTGTCGGAGATCGACATCGAGCGTACGGCAAACAAGATGCGCATCAACATCTACACCTCGCGTCCGGGCATCATCATCGGCCGCAAGGGTGCGGAAGTGGACAAGCTGCGCGACGAGCTGCAGAAGCTCGCGAGCGGTGAGGTCTACATCAACATCCAGGAGATCCAGCGTCCGGAGCTCGACGCACAGCTCGTGGCCGAGAACATCGCCACGCAGCTCGAGCGCCGTATCGCGTTCCGCCGCGCCATGAAGAAGGCCATGGAATCGGCCTTCCGCTTCGGCGCGAAGGGCATCAAGGTTCGCGTGGGCGGCCGCCTCAACGGCGCCGAGATCGCGCGCTCCGAGTGGTATCAGGACGGCCGCCTGCCGCTGCACACGCTGAAGGCCGACATCGACTACGGCTTCGCCGAGGCGACGACGACTTACGGGAAGATCGGCGTCAAGGTGTGGCTGTACAAAGGCGAAATGGCCAAGGCGCGCAGCCGCCGCCGCGAGAAGTAAACGATTCAGTCTAGGAGAACCGCATCATGTTGATGCCGAAGAAGGTCAAATTCAGAAAGCAGCAGCGCGGACGGCGCCGCGGTCTCGCAACGCGAGGCGCGAAAGTCTCGTTCGGCGATTACGGCCTGCAGGCGATGGAAGTGGGTTGGGTCACCGCCCGCCAGATCGAAGCCGCTCGTATCGCCATGACGCGCCACATCAAGCGCGGCGGCAAGATCTGGATCCGCATCTTCCCTGACAAGCCGGTCACCAAGAAGCCGCTCGAAACCCGTATGGGTAAGGGTAAAGGCGCACCGGAAGAATGGGTGTGCGTGATCAAGCCGGCCCGCATCCTCTACGAGATGGAAGGTGTGACGCGCGAGGTCGCCGAAGAGGCGTTCCGCCTGGCCGGCTCGAAACTGCCGATCAAGACGCGTTTCGTGACGCGCCAGCAGACGGAGATTGGCGAGTAATGGCTAGCAAGAAGACGTTGAAGACACTGCGCGACAAGAGCGTCGACGAGCTCCGCAACCGCGAGCGTGATCTGAAGGAGCAGCTCTTCAAGCTGCGCTTCCAGCGCGCCACCGGCCGCATGGAGAACCCGATGAAGATGCGTGAGGTCCGCCGCGAGATCGCCCAGATCGAGACGCTGATCAACGAGCGCTCGCGCACCGCGTAAAGGGAAGCACATGGCACAGAACGAAGAAAAGAACGAGTCGGCGCAGACGCAGAGCAAGCGGACCAAGGTCGGCGTGGTGGTCTCCAACAAGATGGAGAAAACCGTCGTCGTCGCCGTCGAGAACCTCGTGAAGCACGGGATGTATCAGAAGTACATCAAGCGCACGAACAAGTTCCTCGCACACAACGAGAACACCGACATCAACATCGGCGATCGCGTGGTGATCGAGGAGACCCGTCCGCTCTCGAAGCGCAAGCGCTGGAACGTTCGGGAAGTACTGGAAAAGGCGAGCTAGTGGAGCGGGGGGGGGTTTGGCCCCCCACAAAAAACCCCCCGGGGGGGATGCCCCCCCGCCCCCGGGGGGGACCAGGAAGAGTTAATTTTTTTAACAAA
>JBQCJC010000124.1:0-5308 GCA_051953135.1 Thermoanaerobaculia bacterium
AGCCGTCCGCGGTGATCACGTTTCATCCGCATCCGCTCTCGATCGTCGCGCCCGACCGTGTGCCGAAACAGATCCTCACGCTCGCGCAGAAGGAAGAACTGCTGCGCGAGCTGGGCGTCGACGCGCTGCTGGTCGTGCCGTTCACGCACGAGTTCTCGCGGCTCACCGCCGATCGCTTCATCAAGGATTTTCTCGTCGATGCGCTGGATGTCTCAGAGGTGCGCATCGGCCGCGACTTCTGTTTCGGCGCGGGACGCGAAGGCAATCTCGCGAAGCTGACGGAAACCGGAAAGCAATACGGCTTCGACGTGATGGGCATCGAGGATGTGAAGATCCGAGGCATGCGCGTGTCGAGCTCGATCGTGCGCGATGCGATCGCGAAAGGCGCGCTGCACATCGTCACGCTGGCGCTGGGCCGCACGTATTTCGTCGATGGCCGCGTCGCAACAGGACGCCGCCTCGGGCGCAAGATGGGCTTCCCGACCGTCAACGTCGATTCGTCGAACGAGCTCTTTCCGTACGGCGGTGTGTTCGTGACGACGTGCCGCTTCGAATCGTTCTCGCGTTCGTTCGAAGGCGTGACGAACATCGGCGTGCGACCGACTCTCTACGAAAACTACGCGACGACAATCGAGAGCCACATTCTCGATTTCGATTCGAACGTGTACGGCGATACGGTGCGGCTCTACTTTCACAAGCTGCTGCGACGCGAGCAGCAGTTCCGCTCCGCACTGGAGCTGACGAATCAGATTCGCACGGACATTCAGCGGTCGCGCCTGTGGTTCATGCGCCACCCGGAGCCGATTCAGATTTGAGCTCGTGTCATCCCGACCGAGCGAAGCGAGTGGAGGGATCCCGCCGAGGTACAGGATCCCTCGAGTTCGCGCTTCGCGCTTCGCTCGGGATGACACTAAGATAGCGCCCGCTCAGCATGTCGGATCCCGTTCTGGCACTCATCCTCGTCATCTCCTTTTTCCTGATCATCACCGCGGCGTCGTATTTCAAAACGCTGGAGCGCGGGCTTTGGCTCGAAGCGCGCGTGCCGGTGATCGCCGGTGTGATCGTCGGCATCGCCATTCACTACCTGCCGTTTCGCGCGCCGATCGCCGCGGTGCTGCTCACGCTCGCCGCGTTGTACGTGCGTCTCACCGGACGAGAGAGTGAACCCGCCGACGGCATGGTCCTCGGCGCGATCACCGGCGCCTCCGCCTCCATCCCGTTCATCATTCTTGGCGATCCGCAGCCGCTGCTGCGTTTCTCCGAATGCATCCTCGCCGGCGCGGTTACGGGCTACGGCATCACGTTCGGACTCACGCAAGTGCGCGAGAAGTTGCGGCAGTTCATCGTCGATGCGATCACCACCGCGATCGCGATTCTCGTCGCGTCACTCCCCGCGATCGCTGTGAAAGCAGGAGCGCGCGAACGCGACGTCGCGATCCTCGCCGCGGCACTCGTGCCGGTGCTGCTCATCGTGACGGTGTTCAAGCAGTGGGCGATCGTTCGCGCGGAGCTGCGCCACGAAGCGGTACTCGGCGTCATCGACGAAGAAGAAGTCCGCCGCACCGCACATCCCTTTCTCCGTCTTGGACGCGGCGGATGGCACGACGCAGGTGCGCATCGCGAGTTCGTGCGCATCGCGAACAAAATCGCGCTGCGCAAACGCCAGCAGAGAAATCGCCCCGACGAGATCGCGCGGCTCTATCAGGTCGAAGTGATCAAGCTGCGCATGCAATTGCAGGAGATGTCGCGCATCGATCGCGCGATGCGCCTGCAGGCCAGCGGAGCGGGTGGAGCGGCGAGCTCTTAGCCCGCCGGGATTTGCATCCATTCGGCGGGCTAAGAGCCCGCCGCTCCACTACAATGCCGCACGAATGCGCAGAATCGTCTGCCTCCTGACAATCGGCCTCATCGCGCTCCCGCTCATCGCGCAATTTCCGTCGCAGCAACAGCAGCCGCGGCCGAAATTTCAATTCATGCCCGGCCCGAAGCCCGGCGGCGGTGAAGTGAAGGTCACGCTCGACAAAGGCGGCGTCGCCGAAGCGCAAAAAGACGAGTACTCGATCTTCACCGGCGGCGTGACCATCGAATATCAGGACATCAAACTCCGCGCGGACAAACTCACGCACAACCTCAAGACCGCCGACGTCGTCGCCGAAGGCAACGTCATCATCGACCAGGGTCCCACCCGCATCACCGCCACGCAGGCGATGTACAACCTCAACAGCAAAACCGGAACGTTCTTCAACGCCACCGGCACGATGGATCCGTCGATGTACTTCTCGGGCGAGCGCATCGAGAAAGTCGACGCCGACACGTACAAGCTGATGAACGGCATCTTCACGTCATGCGAGCTCGATAACCCGGCGTGGTCGTTTCACGTGGGCGAAGCCGAGGTGACGATGGATGACTACGCGCGCATGAAGAACATCTCCTTTCGCGCGAACGGCATCCCGATCTTCTGGACGCCGCGACTGATCTGGCCGACGAAACGCGATCGCTCGGAGGGACTGCTCATTCCCCGCGCGCGCTTCACCAACAAATTCGGCGCGCGCCTGCAGAACGGCTACTTCATTCCATTCGGCGATTCCGTCGACGCCACGATCTACGGCGACATCAGCTCCGCGAATTACTACGGCGCCGGCGCCGACATCCGTTACGTGCCCACCGAGAACGTCAAGATCGGCGACTTCCGCGCGTACGCCGTGAACAACAAAGACGACGAGCGCATCGAGTGGAAGTACCAGTACCAGCACGCGCAGGAAAATCTGCCCGGCGGATTCCGCGGCGTCGTCGACATTCAGGATTACTCGAACCTCGACTTCTTCCGCGAATACGACGACGACACGCGTCTGCACACGCTCTCGAACATCTACTCGTCCGCGTACCTCACGAAGAACCGTCCGACGTACTCGCTGAACATCCTCAGCGATCGCCGCGACTACGAGCTGCTCGTCTTCAGCGATAAAACGAATCGCCTCGAAAGCGCACGCCAGCGCTTCGAGCAACTGCCGTCGCTGCAGTTGCGCATGTATCCGCAGCGCGTCGGCCGCACGCCGTTTTACTTCTCGATGGAATCGTCGGCATCGCGACTGCGCTCCGGCGGCGTGAGCCCGGAGAACGTGCGCACCGTCGACGCGGACTACTTCCGCACCGACATCTTCCCGACGCTCTCGATGCAGTTGCGCACACCGCAGTGGCTCTCGGTCAAGCCGCAACTCTCGCTGCGACAGACGTGGTACTCGGCCTCGCGCGATCCGCTGACGAACGAAGTGGTGGACGACGAATCGATCTCGCGCTTCTACGCGCAGGGTCAGGTCGAAGTCGTCGGTCCGTCGTTCTCGCGCGTGTTCAATCGCAGCATCGGCGGCTTCTCGAAATTCAAGCACGTCATCGAGCCGCGTATTCGCTACGTCTACACAACGGACGTCGAAGATCAGAATCGCATCATCGCGTTCGACACGATCGACACGCCGTTCCTGCCGATCGTGCAGGACACGGTTCGCTACTCGCTCACGAATCGCATCATCGGCAAGGAAGCGGGACCGGACGGCAACGCGCGCGAAATCATGTCGTTCTCGCTCGAGCAGAGCGTGGCGCTCTCCGATCCGTTCCCCGGCCGCACGAGCGAGCATTCGTTCTCGCCGATGCTCGCGAATCTGCGCGTGAATCCGTATCAATCGATCACGATCGATGCGAATGCGGTGATCGGCAACATCTCGCATCAGCTCGATCAGGTGAGCTTCTCCGCGAATCTCGTCGGCACCGGCAAGCGCTCCGACAAGTACCTCGGCCTGACGTACTTCACGACACTCGATCAGCCGGGATCGACCGGCACCGGCTCGAGTCAGGTGCGCATTCGCACCGGGTCATCGCTCGTGCGCGATCGCGTGCGCGCCGACGTCGAATTCAACTTCGATGCGAACGAAGGAAAGTTTCTCGAACAGCGCTACCTCACCGGATGGACGGGCTCGTGCTATGGTGTCGCGCTCGAATACCGGCGTTATCTCGTGTTCGGCGGCGCGGAGGAGAATTTCTCCAGCTACGGCATCGCCGTCACGTTGAAGAACGTCGGGACCATCGGCTCCCATTGATCGAACGTTCCATTCATCCGGTGCGCACGTGACCGGCCGCATCCTGGCGATCGGCCTCGGCCTCATCGTGCTTCTCGGCGGCACGTACGCGTGGTGGACACTGCGCAACGATCGCCAGTTGCACGATGACAAAGTCGAAACGCTGAGGAGCGAGCTGGCGATGATTCGCGGCGCGATTCGCAAATTCAAAGAGGACAACGGGCGTTATCCGGAATCGCTGAATGAATTGAGTCCCAGGTATCTTCGTCGTGTTCCCGTCGATCCGTTCACGAACAAGACCGACTGGAAGCTCGACACGGAAGAAACCGTCGTGCCGTCGAACGACTTCGGCGCAACGGCCGCGGAGAAACCGCGGACGTTCGTGATCGACGTGCACAGCAACACCGCACCACCCTACTCGGACTACTGATGCCGAACGTCTACACGTTCAAAGACTTCGAGGGGAGCAGCCATCGCATCCTCATCGATTTGATTCAGCGCCACGCGCGCCGTCGCCGCACGCTGCTCGATCTCGGTGCAGCCGGCGGTGAGCTCGGCGCCGCGTTGCGTCCGCATTTCGAGCGCACCATCGGCTTCGAATACAACGTCGACTGCGTCGGTCAGCTCGTCGGACATTTCGATTCGATCGTCATCGCCGATCTCGAGCGCGTGAAGACGCTGCCTCGCGGCATCGACGCGATCGTGCTCGCGGATGTGCTCGAACATCTTCGCAGTCCCGCGAACGCGCTGCGACTCGTACACGAAGCGCTGAGCGAAGAAGGCCGCGCGTTCATCTCCGTTCCAAACATCGCGAACATCACCATTCGCCTGGGATTGCTGTTCGGCATTTTCGAGTATCGCGATCGCGGCATCCTCGATCACACGCACCTGCGCTTCTACACGAAACGCACGATTCGCCGCGAGATCGAAAAAGCCGGATTCCGCATCATCGACATGAGCGGCTCCTCGGTCCCCGTGCGATTGATCATCGGCGGCTTCACCCCCGAATGGATCCTGCGCATCGGCGAACGCGTCCTCACATGGATCACACGCATGTGGCGAGGCTTGTTCGCGTACCAGATCATCCTCGTCGCCGAACGCGATTTGTCATCCCGAGCGTGGGGGGGGGGCCGGGCGGGGGGGGGGGGGGGAGGCCCGGGCGCGGGGGCCCCCCCCCCCCCCGGGGGGGGCGGCGGCCCCGGGGGGCGGGGGGGGCGCCCGCCCGGGGCCGGGCGGGC
>JBQCJC010000125.1:0-10742 GCA_051953135.1 Thermoanaerobaculia bacterium
CGCGATGACGATGGACGGGAACGGAAGTTTGTGTCGCGGCATCGGTTTGAACGCGCCGGCGTCGATGGGATAACTCTCCGCTTCGACATCACTCGGCGCAACGAGAAACGCGCCGCAAACACCGTCGCCATACTTCTTCGCCCAATGCGCCACGAGCGCGCATCCCAACGAATGCGCCGCAAGCACCGGCTTCGTCTCGCTGCTCACCACCGCTCGCTGCAACGTCTCGACCCATTCGTCGAGATCGGGATGATCGAAATCGCGCTGCACCACGCGCACGAAGGACGGATGCTCCTTCTCCCAATACGTCTGCCAATGCAGCGGTCCGGAGTTCCACAACCCAGGAATGGTGAGGACATCAGGCATGGGCGGGGATTGTATGCGCGCTGAAGCTGACGCGCGCTTCGCGCGCGCAGCTTAGCGCGCGAAGCGTGATCGAAGGCGAAGCTCGGAGCGCCGGCTTTCAAGCCGGCCGGGCCGCCGGCCTCCGGCCGGCTCCGAGGTACACTCCTTCCGCCACACACCGATCTCCTCACACCACGCAACTGCGTTGGTCAAAAAATCATTACTCCACGACATCACCGAAGTCCGCGTTCACACGCGCGGCTATCTTCCGCACTGGGATCAACCCGGCGCGACCTACTCGCTCACCATTCGCCTGCACGACTCACTGCCTCGTGTTGTTGTCGCGCGTCTTCGCGAGGAACAGAACAGATTGCGGCACTCGATCACAAACGGCACACGCAAACTAACGGTTCACGAAAAGGCTGACGTTCGCGCGCAATTCGAAGAGAAGTTCGATCGCGAGTTGCACCACGGATTCGGCGCCGCGTACATGAACGAGCCGGCAATCGCCGAGATCGTCGCAAACACGATCACGTACTTCGACGGCCAGCGATACGAACTTCACGCGTGGTGCGTGATGCCGAATCACGCACACGCCGTCGTCACACCGATCGATGGATGGTCACTCGATCGCATCGTTCATTCGTGGAAGGGATACTCGGCACGAATGGCGAATCGCGCGATGAATCGTCAGGGCGCGTTTTGGCAGCGTGAGTATTTCGACAGGATCATTCGCGATGAGCAGGATCTTGCGGGATGTATTGCGTACGTGCTCGCGAATCCGGAGAAGGCGGGGCTGAGCGATTGGGCGTGGGTGAGTGACGCCGGCTGGAAGCCGGCGACCCGGCCGGCTTGAAAGCCGGCGCTCCGAAAAGCAACGGCGGACCTTGCGGTCCGCCGTTTTCATAAAGCTAAGCTGCGCGAATTACGCCGTTGCCGTGTCCCCTTCCACAACTTCCTCCTCCACGCGCGCGCCGCGACGACGGCGGAACCATTCCTGGAAGTCGTCGAAGAGCGAGTAGAGGACTGGCGTGGCGAGGAGCGTCAGCAGCAGAACCAGCGTCTGGCCGCCGATGATCGTGGCGCCGATCGCACGGTTCGTTGCGGCGCCGGCGCCGCTCGAGGCGACGAGCGGGATCATGCCGGCGACGAATGCGA
The DNA here is from genome assembly GCA_051953135.1 of Thermoanaerobaculia bacterium. Classification (GTDB taxonomy): domain Bacteria; phylum Acidobacteriota; class Thermoanaerobaculia; order Gp7-AA8; family Gp7-AA8; genus QHVT01. The sequence goes on from JBQCJC010000125.1 coordinate 1,504, forward strand.
CCGTCGTCATCAGAATCGGGCGGAGACGATCGCGGTTCGCTTCGAGAATTGCTTCGTAGCGGTGCAGACCGCGCTCGCGCAACTGATTCGTGTGATCGACCTGAAGAATCGAGTTCTTCTTGACGATACCGAACAGCACGACGATGCCCAGTGACGAGAAGATGTTCACGGACTGATTGAGCAGCACCAGCGACAACAGTGCGAAAGGCACTGTCATCGGCAGCGACAACAGAATCGTGATCGGGTGCACCCAGCTCTCGAACTGCGCCGCGAGAATCAGGTACATGAACACGATCGACAACACGAACGCGAGCATGAAATTGACGCCCGCCTTCTGCTGCTCCGCGGCGCGTCCGGTGAAACCCGCCGAATAGCCGCGTGGCATATTCAGCTCCTTCGCCTTCTGCACCAGCAGATCCATGACCGCCTGCGACGAATAACCGGGCTGCATGTTCGCCAGAACCATGACCGAGCGGCTGCGGTTGTAGCGATTGATGACCGACGGTCCCGTGCCTTCCTGCAGCGCCACGAGATCGTTCAGCTTCACACGATCACCGCTCGTCGACGGCACTTCGATCTGCGAGATCCCGGCGACATTGCGGCGCGACGCTTCGTCCGCGCGCACGTGCACTTCGTACTCTTCGCCGCCCTCGTAGTAACTCGTCGCCTGCTGACCGCCGACCAGCACGTTCAGCGTCGCCGCGAGATCCTGCACGCGCACGCCGAGGTCCGCGGCCTTGTCGCGATCGATACGCACCGCGAGCTCCGGCTTACCGATGATGAAGTTCGTATCGACGTCCGTCGTACCGAGCTTCGGATCCTTGATCGCATCCGTCAGCGCGCGCGCGTACTTGTCGAGCTGATTGAGATCCGGACCGCCGAGCACGAACATGACTTCCGCGTCCGTACCGCCGCCGAACTCATTGACCGGCGCAACGCTCGTACGCAGATTGAGCCGCGCGTACTGCGGCAGCACTTCCTTACGCACGCGATCCATGATGTCGTACTGATTCGCGCGATGCGACGCGTCGCCGAGCTTCACGTACACCGAACCGAGATTGAGCTGCTGCTGCGGATCGTCACCGATCGTGACGACCGTGTTCGTGACGCCTTCGAGCTTGCGCACGCGCGACGCGATCGACTCGAGAATCTTTCCGGTCGCTTCGACGCTCGCACCTTCCGGCGCACGCACCGTCACGGCGAACTGACCTTCGTCGTCGTACGGCAGGAACGTCTTATCGACAACGCTGAACAGCGGGCCGGTGGAGAGGAACACCGCCACCATCGCCACGATGATCACCCAGCGATGCGCGAGCGAGAACTCGAGCATCTTCATGTAGCCTTTTTCGATCACCGCGTAGAAACCCTTCTGACGCGTGCCGCCGCCTTCGTGATTCAGGTCTTCGCGCTTGAGATAACGCGCGGCCATCATCGGCGTGAGCGTGAACGAAACGAGCAGCGACACCGCGATCGCGAACGCCATCGAGACGCCGAACGAATACATGAACCGTCCGACGATGCCGGCCATGAACGCAACCGGCAGGAAGACGACGATGAGCGAGAGCGACGTCGCCATGACCGCGAGGCCGACTTCCTTCGTGCCTTCCACCGCGGCTTCCGCGGGCGACATGTTCTTCTCTTCCATCCAGCGGAAGATGTTCTCGAGCACGACGACCGCGTCGTCGATGACGATACCGACCGCCAGCGTCAGCGCGAGGAGCGTGATGATGTTGAGCGTGAAGCCCATGTACGCCATCGCCGCGAACGTCGCGATGAGCGAGCTCGGGATCGCAACCGCGGCGATCAGCGTAGGTCGTGATTTCTTCGCGAAGTACCAGAACATCGAGGCGCCGATGATGATCGCGAGCACCACCGAGATACCACGCGGCACCGGGTTGGAGTGACCCCACAGCAGGAAGTACAGCAACAGAGTGGAGCCGATCATCAGAAGCACGGTCCAGAAGCGCGGGCTCGAAAGGAAGAGCCACACGACCAGCGCCGCGAGGATCGAGCCGAGGATCAAGTGCTCTTTCACCGCGCCAACCGCGGCGAGAACGAACTCCGACTGATCGCGAATGATGTCGAGCTTGTAGCCCGCGGGCATCTGCGGCTTCAGTTCTTCGACACGGGCTTTGACGCGATCAACGACTTCGATCGCATTCGTGCCGGACTGTTTGCGAATCTGCAGAACGACCGCGGCTTTGCCGCCCACCGTCGCCGCCGATTTCACTTCAGCCATGCTGTCTTCGATGCGTGCGACGTCGCGAACGCGGATCGTCGTGCCGGAGACATTCGCGATGGGGATGTCGCCGAAGTCGGCCGGCGAATCGACGCGGCCGTACGTGCGCAGCGTGAGATCGCGCAGTCCCTGCTCGACCTTACCGCCGGGGATCTGAATGTTCTGCGCCTGCAGCGCGGCCACAACCTGCGCGGCCGTGAGTCCCTGCGACGCGAGCTTCGCGTTGTCGACGACGACGTTGATCTGACGCGGACGCGCGCCGATGACGAGAACCTGTCCGACGCCGTACACGGTTTCGAGCCGGCGGCGCAGAGTCTTGTCGACGTACTCGGAAATATCGCGCTGCGAGCCGGGACCCGAGACCGCGATCGTGACGACAGGAATCGCGCCCGGATCGAAGTTCTGCACGATCGGCGGATCCGCATCGGTCGGAAGATCGGCGAGGATCGTGGAGATCTTGTCGCGCACTTCCTGCGTCGCGACATCGCGATTCTTTTCGAGCGTGAAGCTGATCATGACGACCGAGACGTTCTCCGAAGAGAACGACGTCAGCTCGTCGATACCGCTGATGGTGTTGACCGATTCTTCGATTTTGTCCGTGATCTCGGTCTCGATCTCTTCCGGCGCGGCGCCGGGGAGAACGGTCGTGACGATGACGAACGGGAACTCGACGTTCGGAAAACGATCGACGCCGAGTTTCAAGTAAGAGAACGCGCCGAACACGACCAGCGCGAGAATGATCACCGTCGCGAATACGGGACGGCGTACGCAGATTTCTGCGAGTTTTTGCATGTGTTCTGCTCCGGTGGAGCGGCGGACTCACAGTCCGCCGAACAATCGAAGACCGGCGGGCTAAGAGCCCGCCGCTCCACTAATCAGATCAATCGAGTTTCGTTTCCACGCGCGCGAACAGACCCGGACGCAGGCGGCCATCGCGATTCGCGAACTCCGCCTCGGCGAACATCGTTCGCGTTTTCGGATCGATGACGCCGCCGAGGGTTTTGATCGTGCCCTCGAACGTTTCGCTCGGATATGGATCGACGCGCGCCGTCACCTTGTCGCCCGGCTTGATGCGGCCGAGATAACGCTCGGGAACGGCGAAGCGCAGTTTGAGAGGAGAGAGCTGCACGACGACGAATGCGACACCGCCGTCGCCGAGTCGCGCGCCGACGTCGGTGCGCTTCTCCGCAACGATGCCGTCGACCGGCGAGCGCAGTGTCGAGTCCGCGATCTGCTGACGCAGCAGCGCGGCCTGCGCGCTCGCGCCCGCGAGTGCGGCGTTGGCCTGATCGTACGCGGCCTGCGAACGATCGAGCGTCGCGCGCGGAATCGAATCCTTCGCGCTGAGGCCTTTCTTGCGCTCGAGATCGCGCGCCGCTTCATCGCGCGCGGCCTTCGCCTGCGCGACAGACGCTTCCGCGGCCTGCAGATTCAGGCGCGCGTAATCGCTCTCGAGCTCCAGCACCGGCTGCCCTTTGCGCACGCGCGTGCCTTCGTCGACGTAGAGACGCGCAACGCGTCCCGGCGTCTTCGGCGCAAGCTCGGAGCGCACCGGCGAAACGAATTCGCCCGTGGCGGAGAAGCCGTTCGCATTCGACGATGATTCGTGATCCGCCGCCGCGGTCGACGTCGTCGCGGACTGCGTGACCTCGGCGACATCGGCCGGCAGTTCCGGCGCGTTGGCCGTGGTCGTGGAAGTCGTCGCCGTCGTCGCCGATGTTTCGGTCGCGGCTTTCGATTCGTCGCTCGAGCACGAGATCGCGCCGAACGACAGGGTGAGAACAGCAGTAAGAACAACCAGGGGGCGCTTCGTCATTTGTTCACTCCGACAGCGTCTTTGATGGCGCCGGCCGCGTACCAGACGCGGAGCTCGGCCAGATCACGATTGAGAGTTTCCTCGGCCACCGCGCGGCGCGCGTCGGCCAGTGAGGTTTCGGATGCGGCAACGTCGAGCGACGTTGCTTCCTGTGCGCGATAGAGCTCGAATGATTGATCGTATTCGGCCTGCGCGGCTTCGAGCTGCTCGCTCGCGAGCTGCAATCCCGTTTCCGCGGAACGCAGATCCGCGAGTGCGCGCCGCACGTCTTCACGCGCATTCGTCTTCGTTTCTTCGAGCGCGATCTCCGCGTCTTTCTCCTGACTCTTCGCGCCGGCGACGCGCGCCTGCACTTCGCCCGACTGGAAGATCGGCACGTTGAAATTCAACTTGCCATACGCGTACTCCGATGTCGGGAACGGCGTCTTCTGCTGCACGAATCCGCCTTCGAAGCGGACCGTGGGCAGCCAGAAGCCGCGCTGCTTCGCGACTTCGAGATTCGCGACGTGCAGATTCTTTTCCGCGACCTCGACGTCCGGACGCGACTCGGTTGCGCGCGTGAGCAGCTGCTGCTCCGACGGCAATGCCGGCAGTTTGTGCTCCGGCGTGTCGACGACGATTTCGCCGTCGAGATCGAGATCCGCGCGCAACTGCGCGACCGCGTGCTCGCGTTGCTGCCCGGCAACCGCGAGCAGTCGCTGCGCGGCTTTCATCGCCGTCTCCGCACGGAAGACGTCGACCTTCGTCACTTCGCCCGCTTCGAAGAACGCCTGCGCCTGTGTGAGGCGTCGCTGCGCGAGCTCGATGTTGCGATTCTCGACTTCGACGCGACGATCGGCATTCACGACCGCGAGGTAATTCGACGCGACGCGCAACAGCACGGCGTCTTCGCTGCCGTGCGATGCGTCCTTCGCGATGTCGATGCCGATCTTCGCCTGCGAGTAGGCGCGCAACTCGCGGCGTCCTGCATAAACCGGCTGCTGCAACGTGATGCGATACGACCAGTCATTGCGCGGCAGGATGGCGATCGAGTCCTCTCCTTCGCCGAAGCGCTGCTCGAGGCTGTTGCGCGTGAGATCGGCGTTGAGGTCGATGCGCGGCAGGACCGCGGACAACAGCAGGTCTTTCTGCGCGGTCGCGGTGACGATGTCCTGCCGCGACCGTTCGACGGTGTTGTTCACTTCGAGGGCGCGCTGCAATGCGCCGTCGAACGTGAGGCGTGTTTGTGCCGCAAGCGAGCCTGCGCACACGATGAGTAATAAAGCTGCAATTCGTCTCAAACTTCAGCTCCGTTTCCGAATGCCATCGAGGATGAGTCCGCTGATGAGATCGACGTCCGCTTCGTTCGGCGGCGAGTCGTCTTCAGTGAGTCGCTCGATGAGGATGGCGGTACTGCCTTCGATGATGAACAGCGCCAGCCGGAACGCATCGACGCGGCGAATCTCGCCGGAGTCCATCGCCTCCTCGAGGACGGTCGCGAGTTTCTCCACGCGATTGCGGTACTGCGGCTGACAATACTTTTTCTGGCGTCGTTGCTGATGCGGGTTGCCTTCGGGCAATCGCATCGAGAGGTAAAGGCGGAAAAACTCGCGATTTTTCGCGAAAAATGCGAGCTGCGCTTCGGTCACCGCTCGCATGCGCTGCTCGAACGGAACCTTGCGCCCGAGCGCCTCGTCGATCTGGTTCATGAGCTCCTGCATCGCGCTCTCGAACGTTTTCTCGACGAGCTCGTCGCGATCGCGGAAGTAGAGGTAGATGGTGCCTTTGGCAACACCGGCTTCTTCGGCGATCTCCTGCATGGGGGCCGCGGCCATTCCCTTGCGGGAAATGACGCGCATGGTCGCATCCTGGATGGAGCGAATGCGGAATTCCTGGACGACTTCTTCTTTGGACCGAGGTGGCATCATAGTTCAGCTCACTGAACGAGCGGTCAGTCAAGCAGAATTCTCGGTCAGGTGCAAGAACTGGCCGGTCAGTTGTGACCGCAATGTCACTCACAGCAACAAGGACGAAACGTCCGGAGGGTTTGTGACACTACTTTGGAGTGCGGCGGCACCAGCCGCCGCTTGCCGCACTCCAAAGTCACGCGCTCCGATAGAATCGCCCGCAGATCCGCATGTTGCAACCCGGCTCGCGACTCGGTCGTTACGAGATCCGCTCGCTCCTCGGCGCGGGAGGCATGGGCGAGGTCTACCTCGCGCACGACGCGCAGTTGCAGCGCCCTGTCGCGCTCAAAGTTCTCGCGGCCGCTGTTCGCGCCGATCTCGATCTGCGCACGCGACTCGAGCACGAAGCACGCGCGGCGTCCGCGCTCAATCATCCGAACATCCTCACCGTCTACGACGTCGGCGAAGAAGGCGATGAGCGATTCATCGCCACCGAATACGTCGACGGCGTGACGCTGCGTCAGCGACTCTCGCGCACACAGCCGACGTTGCGCGAAGTCGTCGAGATCGGATTGCAGGTCGCGTCCGCGCTCGCCGCGGCCGAAGGCGCGGGACTCGTGCATCGCGACATCAAGCCCGACAACATCATGCTGCGCCGCGACGGCTACGTGAAGTTGCTCGACTTCGGACTCGCGCGCACGAACAAAACGCAACCGCCGCCGGATCACAAACGCACCGATCCCTACACCGTGCGCGGCACCGTGTTCTACATGTCGCCGGAACAACTGCGCGGCATGGTTCTCGACACGCGCAGCGACATCTGGAGCACCGGCGTCGTGATGTACGAGCTCGTGAGCGGACGTCTTCCGTTCGAAGGCGAGAGCACAACCGACACCGCGGCGAACATTCTTCGCAACGATCCGCCGATGCTCATGCATCCCGATGGAACGCCGGTCGCGCCGCGACTCGCACACATCATCGCGCGCGCGATGACCAAGGATCGCAACCTGCGCTATCAAACCGCGCAGGAGCTGCACGATGAACTGCAGCGTCTGCGCGCGGATCTCGATCGCAACGCGGAGATGGTGATCGGCACCGATGAGTCACGACTGGCGACGACGGAACAGGTTCCGGTCTTCGAATTGCCGCAGACGAATCTGCCGCAGAAACTCACGCCGCTCGTCGGCCGTGATGCAGAACGCGATGACGTGCTCTCGCTCATTCGTCGCGACGACGTTCGTCTCGTCACGCTCACCGGTCCGGGCGGCACGGGCAAGTCGCGGCTCAGTCTCGAGGTCGGCAACGAGTTGCTGCGCGAGATGGACGACGGCGTGTGGTGGATCTCGCTCGCACCGATTCGCGATGCGCGTCTCGTGATCAGCGAGATCGCGTCGACGCTCGATGTCGCGGAGGGTGGTGCGTCGCTGCTCGATGCGGTGCGCGCGTCGATCAAAGATCGCACGCTGCTGTTGATCCTCGACAACTTCGAGCAGGTGCTCGATGCCGCTCCATCGATCGGCAAATTGCTCGCGAGCGCACCGCGCGTGAAAGCGATCGTGACGAGCCGCAGTCCGCTGCGCATCGACGGCGAGCGTGAATACGCGGTGCCGCCGCTCACGACGCCGCCGCTCGATCTGCCACTCGACGCGCAATCATTGAAGAACTACGCGTCCGTTGCGCTGTTCGTCGAACGCGCAAGCGCGGTGAAAAGCGACTTCACGCTCTCGCCTGAAAACGCGAGCGCGATCGCGGAGTTGTGCGTGCGTCTCGATGGCTTGCCGCTCGCGATCGAGCTCGCCGCCGCGCGCGTGAAAGTGCTGCCGCCGCGAGCGATGCTCGCGCGCGTCGAGCATCGATTCGGTCTGCTCGCCGGAGGCTCGCGCGATTTACCCGAGCGCCAGCAGACGATGCGCGCGGCGATCTCGTGGGGCTATCAACTGCTCACCGAATCGGAGCAGCAGTTGTTCGCGAGTCTCGCGGTGTTCCGCGGCGGATTCACGCTCGAACAGGCCGAGCGTCTCGTCGGCGATCCGTTCGTGCTCGACGGCATTTCGTCGCTGCTCGACAAAGCATTCCTGCGTCGCGATCCCGCATCGCAGGACGACGAGCCGCGATTCATGATGCTGGAAACGATTCGCGACTACGGTCTCGAAGTGCTCGCGGAACAATCGCGCGATGCGAATCTGCGCCGCGCGCACGCGCTGCTGATGACGGCGATCGCGGAGGAGAACGAGCTCGATGTCGAGAAGCTCTCCGGCGATGACGACAACTTCCGCACCGCAATCGACTGGGTCGTGTCAGTACGCGATGCGGAGCTCGCGCTGCGAATCGGCGCGGCGTTGTGGTGGTCGTGGTACGTCAATGGACATTACGTTGAAGGTCGTCGCGCGCTCGATGCGATTCTCAGCGTTGCCGATGGCGATGACGTTCCGGTACGCGCAAAAGCGCAGACTGGCGCGGGCGCAATGGCGTTTCTGCAATGCGATTACGATCGCGCGATCGAGTTGCTCGAATCGTCGATCGTGCTCGCGAAACGACACGGCGATCCGATGTCGCTCGCACGCTCGCTGCAGTTCCGCGGCTCGATCGCACGCGAGCGCGGCGAGTACGAGCACGCGATCGATCTGCATCTGCTGTCGCGCACGATCTGGGCGGAGCTCGAAGATCCCGCGAATGTCGGGCGCTCGCTGAATCTCGTCGCGTTCTCATCGTGGCTCAGCGGCGACTTCGCGCGCACGAACGAGTTGTGCGAAGGAACGCTGCAACTGTTCCGCGATCGAAAAGATACCGAGGGTGTGGTGTGGTCGCTGCTGAATCTCGCGGCGGCGTCGTTGTACTCCGGCAATCCGCGCAGCGCGGAACAGCGGCTCGATGAGTGTCTGTCGTGGTCGCGCGCCGGCGGGTTCAAGGAAGGCATCGCCTGGTCCCTCAATCTCCTCGGCTGCGCGTTGCGCGCACGCAAGGAACCGCGCGCCGATTCGATTCTGCAGGACAGTTTGCGCTTGCACTGGGAGCTCGGCGATCGCTGGCGCAGTGCTTCCGTGCTCGAAGCGCTAGGCGGTGTGCGACGCGATCCGCATCTCTTCGGCGCGGCCGCGCGTTTGCGCGCGCAACTCGGCGCGCCGGTGCCGCCGGTCGAGCGAGCACAGTTTCATCTCGATGTCGCGACCGTCGGGATCGTCGATTACGACGTGAGCGACGCGGTCGAACGCGCGCTGGCTTGAGTGGAGCGGCGGGCGCTCAGCCTGCCGAAGATCGACCGGCCGGCGGGCGAATAGCCCCCCGCGCCACGTTTTTT
>JBQCJC010000126.1:0-4645 GCA_051953135.1 Thermoanaerobaculia bacterium
CCGGCCGGCTTGAAAGCCGGCGCTCCGAGTGCGCGGCGCTTCGCGCGCGCTACGCCAATGTCGTCAGTAACTGCTCGAACTGTTCGCGTTTTTTCTTGATGCCGATGCGCACGAGACCGAGTGTCGAGTGGTCGTCGTACAGCACGGCGAGGATGTACTTGCCGCCGGCGAACGGCTCCAGCTTGATGTGCTTCTCGCCGGTTTCATCGACCACGTCGAACTCGCGCTCCGGCGCTTCGCGCAGCTCGGCGAAGAACGCGGGCGCATCATCGATATTGCCGTCGAGATCGGCGGCGATCATCCGGCCTTCGCTGTCGATGATCGCCACGTTCTGCGCATTCGCGTCCAGCCGAAGCGATCGCAGCAGCTCTTCGGCTTTCTCCATCGCGTCGCTCATGTCTGCTCCTACTGCTTCGTCATCCGCTGTCGCGGCGCGTTGTTGTTGTTCGAAGAAAATCCGCGCTTTTCCATCAACGCCTCGACGCGCGGATCGCGTCCGCGGAACGCGCGATAGCCTTCCGCCGGATCGATCGTGTTTCCGACTGAGAAAATATTCTGCCGCAGTCGCGCCGCAACTGCCGGATCGTACGGTCCGCCTGCTTCGGTGAACGCGCCGTATGCGTCGGCCGTCAACACGTCCGACCACAGATAGCTGTAGTAGCCCGCCGAGTAGCTGTCGCCCGAGAACACGTGCAGGAACTGCGGTGTGCGATGGCGCATCACCAGCTCCTTCGGCATACCGAGCTCCGCCAGCGTCTCGCGCTCGAACTTGTCGGGATCGATCGGCGTGCTGCCCGCGAGATGCATCTTCATGTCGATGAGCGCGCTCGACAGATACTCGACCGTGTCGAAGACCTGATTGAACGTCGATGCTTTCTTGATGCGGTCGACGAGCGCCTGCGGAATCGGCTCGCCGGTCTGGTAGTGCAGCGCGAACTTCTGCAGCACTTCCGGCGTGCTCACCCAGTGCTCGAGCAGCTGCGACGGGAACTCGACGTAATCGCGCACGACGCGCGTGCCGCTCACCGACGGATAGGTCACGTTCGACGAGAGGCCGTGCAGCGCGTGACCGAACTCGTGGAACAGCGTGCGCGCGTCATCCCACGAGATGAGCACGGGCTCACCCGGCGCGCCCTTCACGAAGTTCGCGTTGTTCGACACGATCGTCGTGACGTCGCCGTTGAAGCGCTCCTGCGCGCGATACGCATTCATCCACGCGCCGGAACGTTTGCCCGGACGCGCATACGGATCGAAGTACCACACGCCGACGTGGCGGCCGGTGGTCTTGTCCGTCACTTCCCAGACGCGCACGTCGGGCTGATACACGGGGACGTTCGTGATCGGCGTGAAGTTGAAATTGAAGAGCTGTCCTGCCACCCAGAACATGCCTTCGCGCAACTTCTCGAGTTGCAGATACGGCTTCACTTCGTTCTGATCGAGGTCGTACTTCGCCTTGCGAACTTTCTCGGCGTAGTAGCGGTAATCCCACGGCTCGATGGTGATCTTCGCGCCTTCTTTGTTCGCGAGCTGCTGCATGTCGCGCACTTCTTCGTGCACGCGCGCAACGGCCGGTTTCCACACGGCTTCCATCAACTCCATCGCGCGCTCAGGCGTCTTGGCCATCGAGTTCTCGAGGCGCCAGTGCGCGTGCGTCGGATAGCCGAGGAGCTTCGCGCGCTCGGCGCGGAGTCGCAGGATCTCGGTGATGATCTTGTTGTTGTCGTACTCGCCGCCCATGTCGCCGCGATCGACGAACATGCGCCACGCTTTCTCGCGCAGATCGCGACGATCGGAGTAGGTGAGGAACGGCGCGACGGATGAGCGCGTGTTCGTGATCACCCACTTGCCCGGCATCTTGCGCGAGCTCGCCGCCGCGGCAGCGGAATCGCGCAGCGACTGCGGCAGACCCGCGAGATCGCTCTCGTTTTCGAAGACGAGCATTCCGGTCTGCTCGTCGTGCAGCACGTTCTGGCTGAACTTCGTGAAGTAGCCCGCGAGCTCCTGATTGATCTCGGAGAGGCGTTTCTTCGAAGCGTCGTCGAGTCGCGCGCCGGAGCGCACGAAGTTTGTGTAATTGAGCCACACCAGTCGCTGCTGTTCCGGCGTGAGCGTCGATTTTTCGGGCGAGTTGTAGACCGCTTCGATGCGCTTGAAGAGCTTTTCGTTCTGCGTGATCTGGTCGTAGAACGCGGCGAGCTTCGGCTCCATCTCGCTCTCGACCGCGGAGAACGCATCGTCGTTCATGGTCGAAGACCAGATGCCGTAGATCGTTTCGACGCGGCCGAAGGTTCGGCCCGCGTCTTCGAGCGCGGCGATGGTGTTCGCGAAGTTCGGCGGCGCGGGATCGTTCGCGATGCGATCGATCTCGGCGAGGTTCTCGGCCATCGAGGCTTCGAGCGCGGGCTTGAAGTCTTCGACGCGAATCTTGTCGAACGGCGGAACGCCGCCGTACGGGCCGGTCCATTCAGCGAGCATCGGATTCGTGACGGGTGCGGGTGTCGCCGGGACCGTGACTTCGGGAGTGTTCATCGTGTTCGTGGTCTCGACCGCGGCAGGCGCTGCCGTCGAGGGACTCGGGGCGGGATTCGGTGCAGTGGCACAGCCTGACATCGTCACGATAGTCACGAGCAGGGCGCCGGTGCGATTCAGTGCAGCACGCATCAGCTTTCGTCTCTCCGTTCGATTGGGATGAGTCTCGCCGCACGAAGGCGCTTCGCCGCGCGGCGGAAGGCGGAAAACCGGGCAGAGTGTATCCGCGATTTCACGAAGGGCGTATGCCTGTTTGCCAAATCGTTCACGGACCGGGTCGCTTAATGGATCGCGATGTCTGACTCGACCGAGTCTCATACCCGCAACACGCCTCGCATTCCACTTCGCAAACCGCGCCAGGGTTACTTCGGCGAAGAACAGGTGCTCGTGCTCGAGCTCGGACTCGCGGGTGCGAAGTTCGAGCACGGAACGCGACTCGACATCGGCACGCGCGCGACGTTCGTGTGCGGTCCTTTGACCGCGACCGGCAGCGTGCGGCACTCGATGCTCCTGCCCGCGGAAAGCGGCATCGTCTATCACACGGGCATCTCGTTTCCCGAGCTCGATGAAGTGCAGGAAACGTATCTCCATCAGTTGTTGATGGATGAGGCGCAGGAACAGGTGCACGAGTGGGAAGCGAATCTCCAGGGCATCGCCTGGCGTCCGCAGCCCGCGCCGAAATCAGCGGTGGTGAATCGCTACATCGCGCTGCGCAAAACCGCGGATGGATGGACCCGCACGATCACGCGCGATCCGAATCAACCAATCGATGGCGTTGCCGTTCCTGCCGACACGCCCGATGCCGAGGTCGAGATCCTGCGTCGCACGTACGAGCACGCGGATCAAACGATGCGCGAGTTGATGCGACGCATGGCGATGGTGGGGATTTTGGAGAGGTTGAGGTGAGGGGAAATTGAAAATTGAGAATTGAAAATTGAAAAAAGGGTCGTCGCGAGAGCGCAACGCCTGCTGCACTAGCGACGAACTTTTTCAATTTTCAATTTTCAATTTTCAATTTCTCAATTCGAACCCCGTTCGTACGCTTCCACCACATCCTTCGCATCGCCCACCATGCGCAGCGTTCCCTTCTCCAGCCACGCGGCGCGCGAGCAGAGGCTCGTGATGGCGTTCATGTCGTGGGAGACGAGGAGCAGCGTCGCGCCGTTTGCGTGGAAGTTGCGGATGCGGGTTTCGCAGCGGTGGCGGAACTCGGCGTCGCCGACGGCGAGGACTTCGTCGAGCAGGACGATGTCGGCGTCGATCGTTGTGGCGAAGGCGAAGGCGAGTCGCGCGACCATGCCGGTCGAGTAGGTGCGCAGCGGCGCGTCGATACTCGGCGCGATGCCGCTGAAATCGATGATCTCGTCGACGACGCGTTTCATGTAATTGCGCGAGCGGCCGAGGAGCGCGCCGTTGAAGAAAATGTTCTCGCGGCCCGAGAGCTCACCTTCGAAGCCGGTACCGAGCTCGATGATCGGCGCGACGCGGCCATGCGTGATCGCTTCGCCGCGCGTCGGCGGAATGATGCCCGCCGCGACGCGCAGCAGCGTCGACTTGCCCGCGCCATTGCCGCCGATGATGCCGAACGCCTCACCCGCTGCGATGGAGAACGTGATGTCGCGCAGTGCATTCGCGGCGGGCGGCCGCGCCGCTTTCGCGCGCACGATCCAGTCTTTCAGCGAGGGATTGCGTTGCACCGGATAGCGCACGCCGACGTTCGAGAACTCGATGCGATTCATAGATGGGGATAGAACCCGCGCGCGAGGCGGCGGAACACGGTCCAGCCGAGAACGGCGGAGACGATCGCGGCAATCGTGGCGATGAGCAGCGAGCGCATCGGCGGCAGCGCGCCCGAATGAATCGGCGCGCGCACGATCTCGATGAAGTACGTGAGCGGATTGAGCTCGAGCAGCCACGCGAATCGCGCGGGGATGATGTTGCGCGGATAGATGACCGGCGTGAGATACATCAGCGCCATCAACGCGACGCCGTACATCTCACGCACGTCCGTGAAATACACCGCGATCGCGCTGAACAGCAGCGAGATGCCGTACGTGAAGAGCGCGAAGAGCAGCACCGCAATCGGCAGAAACAAAATCGCGCCGCGAATCGGCAG
>JBQCJC010000127.1:0-2678 GCA_051953135.1 Thermoanaerobaculia bacterium
AACTTCGCGTACCCCACCGCCGAGATTGCGGTGATGGGAGCGGAAGGCGCGGTGAACATCCTGTATCGCGGAGCGGAAGATCGTAACGCGAAGGTGACGGAGTACAAGGACAAGTTCGCGAATCCGTACATCGCGGCGGAGCGCGGCTACATCGACGAGATCATCGAGCCGCGGTTTACGCGGCGAAAACTGATCACGACGTTTGCGATGTTGAGGAACAAGAGGGATCGGAATCCCCCCAAAAAGCACGGTAATATTCCGTTGTAAGGGTTCTTTTCCCGCCAATCGGCTGAATCAGACAGTTCAATACTTTGAACTCGCCATACGGTTCGATGAATTGAATGGTTGTATAAGTCTTGTCACTGCAATCATTTCGAGTGCATGCAAGAATGCGCGCCATTGCGGCAGATGCGTTGCTCCAACGGGAACGAACAGGCTGTTCGCGCGTAATGGAATCTTTGGAAATGAGTCTCTGAACGCGGATCGAGGCGGGCGTCCCCTCGAAAAACGCAGAAGAGTGTGCCAATCCCCGGTTTCAACAAAAGGAGAAAAGGATGACAAGAAGGTTTCTGCCCCTTTTGCTTCTGATGCTCGTAGTCGCATCAGCGGCCATGGCGCAGACGAGCACCACCGGTGCGGTCGTCGGCCGTGTCACCGATAGTACGGGCGCTGTGCCCGGAGTCACTGTCGAGCTGAAGTCGCCGGCTCAGCAGGGAACGAAAGTCGCCGTTACTGACGCCAACGGTGAGTTCCGTTTCTCGCTGCTGCCTCCCGGCTCTTACAGCCTGACGGCGAATCTGACTGGTTATGCGCCGCTTGCGCAGAACAACATCGCCGTTGGTCTCAACCGCACCGTCACGCTCGAGCTCGCGATGAGCCAGGCGAGCGTCACGGACGTGATCACCGTTACGGCGGACGCGCCGGTCGTCGACGTCACCTCCACCACCACTGGTGCGAACGTGACGGCCGAGACGATCGAATCGCTGCCGCTCGCGCGTGACTTCTACGCGGTTGCGCAGGTCGCGCCGGGCACGTCGAACGACGCTGCCGGCACGACGGTTTACGGCTCCACGGGCGCCGAAAACCAGTACATCATCGACGGCCTCAACACGACGGGCGTCGAGCTTGGCACCGCTGCCAAGACCCTCAACTTCGACTTCATTCAGGAAGTCCAGGTCATCACCGGCGGTCTCCCGGCCGAATACGGTCGCGTGACCGGTGGCGTCGGCAACGCCATCACGAAGTCGGGTGGTAACGAATTCAAGGGCGACATCTTCGCGTACGGCGCTGGTGGCGGCCTGCAGAGCGACAACTCCACCGCGGCCGATCGTCCGACTACGACCACCACGGTCACGGACGTCGACAGCGAAATGGACTACGGTCTGAACGTCGGTGGCTACATCGTCAAGGACCGCCTCTGGTTCTTCGGCGCGTACAACCGCGTGAACGAAACCGACACCTACAGCATCATTCGTGACCTCCACGGCGCCCCGGGCACCCCGACGCCGGGCACCGTTCTCGACGAAGACATCACCCGCGACCTCTACGCCGGCAAGCTGACGTGGCAGGCCACCCCGGGACAGAACCTCACGCTCTCGGTTCTCGGCGATCCGTCGTCGACCGAAGGCGCCATCGGTACCTTCCTCGCCATCTCCGGCCCGCCCAGCACCTATGAAGGCGCCGCCGATACGGGTGGTAACGACGCCATCCTCCGCTACTCGGGTATCTTCGGCACGAACTGGCTCGTCAACGCGACGGCCGGTACGCACCACGAAGAGACCTACATCAGCGGTCCTGGCAAGAGCATCCCGAACTACATCGACCAGACGCAGGCGACTCTCCCGACCTCGGGCGGCTTCGGCTTCCACCAGGATCAGGAGTTCGATCGCGACGTTCTCAAACTCGACGTCACCCGTTACCTCGGCCGCCACGAGATCAAAGTCGGCGCGGACCAGGAGAAGCTCTCGGCCTACAACGCCAGCTGGAACGGCGGCGCGGGTCAGCGCATCTACATCCGTCGCAGCAATGCCCTCGTGACCCCGTCCAACCCGCACGGCATCTACTATCGTCACCGTTACTCCATCGACGACACCGCGCCGGGCTTCGTTCGTTCGAACCCCGCCACGTGGGTGATCCAGTCGCCGCTCGAGTCGACGCCTGAGACCACGAACACCGCGGCCTTCATCCAGGACTCCTGGAAGATCACGCCGTACTTCACCCTCAATGCCGGCTTCCGTTGGGAGCAGCAGGAGCTCGGCGATCGCTTCGCGTCGACCGCGCTCAAGCTCGATGACAACTACGCCCCGCGCGTTGGCGTCATTTGGGACGTGATGCGCAACGGCCGCAGCAAGGCCTTCGCGAACTTCGGCCGCTTCTACGAGTCCATCCCGATGGACATCAACATCCGCGCGTTCGGTGGTGAGCTCCAGGCGTTCGCCTACAACTTCTCGCCGGACCCGAACAACTTCCAGCCGGATCCGTTCTTCAACCCGGTCTCCGCTGGCGGTGATCCGAACGCCCCGGTTCGCCACACCCTCAACGGTGGCGCGACCCCGGTCGATCCGGACCTCAAGGGCCAGTACGTCGACGAGTTCCTCCTCGGCTACGAGTACGAGCTCGCCAACAACCTTGCCGTTGGTATCCAGGGTACCTACCGCTCGCTCGGCCGCGTCGTCGAG
>JBQCJC010000128.1:0-4733 GCA_051953135.1 Thermoanaerobaculia bacterium
CGGGCGGGTGGCGCGAGGCGCGTTCTTCGTACCGCCCACCCACCAGGCCCCCCGCGCACCCTCGGGGGGTCCCTTGATTTTTATAGCGGCGCCGAGAACGATATACCACCCAAAATATCAAAAAACATGAAACACGGCTGCAACGGCGGGAACGCGCGCTGCTCGCAATCGACGCGTTCGCATAAACGGCACGTCGTTCCGATTGGCACCGCGGCTTCGAGATTCGCGAGGTCGTAGCCATCGGCGTATACGAGTTTCTTCGCATCCTTCACCGGACATCCGATGCCTACGGCCATCAACGCATCGCCGGAGGCGTAGCCGTAGGTCTTGCGAATCGTGCGTGCGATGCAAAAGTACGCGGTGCCGTCCGGCATCTTCGAGAACTGCGTGCGAATGCGGCCGGGTGTGAGAAACGCGGCGTGCACATCCCAGCGAGGACACGAACCGCTGAATCGCGCGAAGCGAATGCCGGTGCCGCTGAATCGCTTGGAAATGTTGCCCGCGATGTCGACGCGCACGAAGTGAAACGAAACGCCGATGGCACCAGGACGGCGCAGCGTTGTCAGTCGATGACAAACCTGTTCCCAGCTCGCGGTGTAGTGATGTTGCAGTAACTCGATGTCGTATCGCACCTCTTCGGCCATGCGAAAGAAGTCGTCGTACGGCATGAGCAGCGCGGCCGCGAAGTAATTCGCGAGCGCGACGCGACACAACTTCATCGACTCGGCGTTGGTGAGATTCTTTTCGCTGCGTTTGATGATTGCGTCGATCGCGCCGGCGGCTTCGAGTAATCCGAGTTGATGCGCCACCTGAAATTGGCGGCTCCACGGCGGCAACACCTCGGACAAATGCAGCGTGCGAGTCACGGGATCGTATCGGCGAATGAATCCGCGATCGCGGCTCACGGGCGTGAGTACGACCTCGACGCCGTGCTTTGCGCCGAGGTGGGTGGTGAGGGTGCGATAGAGATCGGAGCGATCGAGACGAGCGCGCTTCACCGTTTCTTCCGCGGCGGCTTCGAGCTCCGGAAAGTAATTCAGATTCTCCTGAATCACATCGCTCGACTCTTCACTCGGCAGATGCGCGGGATCGACGCCGTGAAACGCGCGACCGTCGTACAACTGCGATGCGAGATCGCGCATCGACTGCACGCTGTTCTTGTACGCGTGAAACAGCGCGATCACCGCGCGCGCCGCGGCAGGAGACTCGACGAGCTCGCGAACATCGTTCGTCGTCACGCCGTGTTCTTCGAGAACCGGATCGGAGAACACCTCCTGCAGTGAATCGGCGAGACGCGCGTGCGAGTCATCGGCGAACGCTTGCAGATCGACATGAAAGAGCTGCGCGAGCTTCACGAGCAGATGCGCGGGCAGCGGCCGCTGATTGTGCTCGATGAGATTGAGATAGCTCGCGGAGACGCCGAGGCGCTCCGCGAGTTGCGCCTGCGTGAACTGCTCGCGGCGCCGCATCGCGCGCACTTTGGCACCGAGCTTGAGTTGCGTCGTCATGGTGCTTCACCTCGCCCTGGCAGTAGCGCGACTTGCACATTTACAGCCATTGACAACTTTACATGCCCGCCTTTACAGCCCTTCACAGGCTAACTGACACAAAGCGTGTTGCTTATTGACCTGGCAGGTTGTGTGCTCCACATTTTACACATGACGGAGTTTGCAGTCGTGACCACGGACATCGAAGTACGAAGCGAATTGCTGCCGGAGTGGGAGCCGATCCTCTCCGACGAAGCACTCGGCTTCGTGGCGATGCTCCACAAAGAATTCAACCCGCGCCGCCTCGAGCTGCTCGCCGCGCGGGAAGCGCGCAAACAGCGCATCGATGCCGGCGAGCTGCCGGACTTTCTGCCGGAGACGAAAGAGATTCGTGAGAGCGACTGGACCGTCGCGCCGATTCCGAACGATCTCCGCGATCGCCGCGTCGAGATCACCGGCCCCGTCGATCGCAAGATGATCATCAACGCGCTGAACTCCGGCGCGAACGTCTTCATGGCGGACTTCGAAGATGCGAACTCACCGACGTGGGACAACTGCATTCAAGGTCAGCTCAATCTGTTCGACGCCGTGCGTCGCACCATCACGTTCGACAGCGGCGCGAAGCAGTACAAACTCAATGACAAAACCGCGACGCTGCTCGTGCGTCCGCGTGGATGGCATCTCGTCGAAGAGCATGTGTATGTCGACGGCGAGCCGGTGAGCGCGAGCCTCTTCGACTTCGCGCTGTACTTCTTTCACAACGCGGAGGCGGCACTCGAGCGCGGCACCGGTCCGTACTTTTACCTGCCGAAGATGGAGAGCCATCTCGAAGCGCGTTTGTGGAACGACGTGTTCGTGCGCGCGCAGACGGAGCTCGGCATCCCGGTCGGCTCGATTCGCGCGACGGTGTTGATCGAAACGATTCTCGCCGCATTCGAAATGCACGAGATTCTGTGGGAGCTGCGCGATCACAGCGCGGGTCTCAACTGCGGACGCTGGGATTACATCTTCTCGTTCATCAAGAAATTCAGAGCGCATCCGAACTTCATCCTTCCGGATCGCGCGACCGTGACGATGGACAAGGCGTTTCTCGCCGCGTACGTCGATCTGTTGATTCAGACCTGTCATCGCCGCGGCATTCACGCGATGGGCGGGATGGCCGCGTTCATTCCGATCAAGGAAGACGCGGATGCGAATCAGGTCGCCATCGCGAAAGTCGAAGCGGACAAGTTGCGCGAAGTGCGCGCGGGACACGATGGAACGTGGGTTGCGCATCCTGGTCTCGTCGCGACGGCGAAAAACGTCTTCGACGCGCACATGCCGAATGCGAATCAGATCGAGAAGAAGCGCGAGGACGTGACGATCACGCGCGACGAGTTGCTGCGCATCCCTGAAGGCGAAGTGACGGAGAAGGGGATGCGGCACAACATCAACGTCGGCATTCTCTATCTCGAAGCGTGGCTCGGCGGCAGCGGCGCGGTGCCGCTGTACAACCTGATGGAAGACGCGGCCACGGCGGAGATCTCGCGCACGCAGCTGTGGCAATGGCTGCATCACGGCAAGCTCGATCGCGCGACGTACGAGCGCATTCGTGATGAAGAGCTTTCGTCGATTCGCGAGAAGGGCTCGTATCCGCATCTCGATACGGCCGCGCGTTTGTTCGACGAATTGATCGTCGCGGACGAGCTCGCGGATTTCCTCACGCTGCCCGCATACGAGGAGCTGCTGAAGCTCGAAGGTGGAGCGGCGAGCTCTTAGCTCGCCGAAAAGAAGACGAACGCGAGCCGGCGGGCTGAGAGCCCGCCGCTCCACAAGGACGAATCAACAGACGGAGACGACATGGCGAAGTTGAAGGAAGCACGCGACCCGAAAGTGATCGAACGCGACTGGGAAACGAATCCGCGCTGGAACGGCGTGACGCGCGAGTACACGGCGGAAGACGTGCTGCGCCTGCGCGGATCGGTCGACATCCAGTACACGCTCGCCGAAATGGGCGCGGAGCGTTTGTGGCAGATCCTGAACACGGAGCCGTTCGTGAACGCGTTAGGCGCGCTCACGGGCAATCAGGCCGTGCAGCAGGTGCGCGCGGGTCTCAAAGCGATCTACCTCAGCGGATGGCAGGTTGCGGCGGACGCAAATCTCGCGGGCCACATGTATCCCGATCAGAGTCTCTACCCGTCGAACTCCGTGCCGCATGTGGTGAAGCGCATCAATCAGGCGTTGCAGCGCGCGGATCAGATCGATCACATGGAAGGGCGCAGCGGAACGCACTGGTTTGCGCCGATCATCGCGGATGCGGAAGCAGGCTTCGGCGGCGCGCTCAACGCGTACGAGTTGATGAAGATGATGATCGAGTCCGGCGCCGCGGCCGTGCACTTTGAAGATCAACTTGCGTCCGAAAAGAAATGCGGCCACCTCGGCGGCAAAGTGCTCGTGCCGGCGTCGCAGTTCATTCGCACGCTCAACGCCGCGCGACTCGCGTCCGATGTCATGGGCGTCGGCACGCTCGTCATCGCGCGCACCGATGCGCATTCGGCGACGCTGCTCACGAGCGACGTCGATGAACGCGATCACGAGTTCCTCACCGGCGAGCGCACGCCCGAAGGATTCTTCCGCATCAACAACGGATTGCAGATGGCCATCGCGCGTGCGATTGCGTACGCGCCGTACGCGGACGTGTTGTGGTGCGAGACCTCGACGCCGGACATCGACGAAGCGCGCGAGTTCGCGGAAGGCGTGCACGCGAAGTATCCCGGCAAGCTGCTCGCGTACAACTGCTCGCCGTCGTTCAACTGGGCGAAGAAGCTCGATGCGCAGCAGATCGCGAGCTTCCAGCGCGAGCTCGGCGCGATGGGCTACAAGTTCCAGTTCGTCACACTGGCCGGCTTCCACGCGCTGAACTTCTCGATGTTCGAGCTCGCGCGTCAGTACAAAGACGAAGGCATGGCCGCGTACTCGCGATTGCAGCAGGCCGAGTTTGCGTCGGAAGCGAATGGCTACACCGCGACGCGGCATCAGCGCGAAGTCGGCACCGGCTATTTCGATGAAGTGGCGAAGGTGATCAGCAGCGGCGAGTCGTCGACCACGGCGCTCGCCGGTTCAACGGAAGCGGCCCAATTCCAATGAGGAGCAACATCATGGAAGACATTCGAACGTACCGCGATGATCAGGAGGACTGGACGATTCCTGATGACGAGCGACAGGAATGGGTGGCCGCCTCGGAAGGCGAGCCGCCATTCCACATCC
>JBQCJC010000129.1:0-15009 GCA_051953135.1 Thermoanaerobaculia bacterium
GCAAACAACGGCTGAGAAGCAGTGGCTCGGGCACCCGCGTGGATTGTTCACGCTGTTCGGAACAGAGATGTTCGAGAGGTTCAGCTACTACGGGATGCGCGCGCTGCTCATCCTGTACATGACCACTGCTACATCCGAGGGCGGACTCGGATTCAGCACCGCAAAATCGGGACCGATCTACGGCTTCTACACCTTCGGTGTGTACGGTCTCTCGATTCTCGGTGGTCTCGTCGCGGACAAGTTGCTCGGGCTTTATCGTTCCGTTCTCGTCGGCGGAATCCTGATCGCTCTTGGCCATTTCTCCATGGCCTTTCCCAGCATCCCGATGTTTTACGTCGGCCTCGTGCTGATCGTTCTTGGCACGAGTCTTCTGAAGCCGAACGTTTCGTCTCTCGTCGGCACGCTCTACAACCGCGAAGACACGCGGCGTGACGCCGGCTTCTCGATCTTCTACATGGGCATCAATATCGGTGCCTTCATCGCACCGCTCATCTGCGGCCCCCTCGGCGAAAAGGTGAACTGGCACTGGGGCTTCGCGGCCGCGGGTGTCGGCATGACGCTCGGACTCATTCAATACGTGAGCGGACGGCGCTACTTGATTGGAGCCGACGCGCCGAAGACTGAAGCTGCAACTGCACGACAGGAGCATCGCGACACGCCCAAGAAACCATTCACACGCGCGGAGTGGCGTCGCATTGCAGTAATCGGTGCGCTCTTCCTCTTCTCAGTCGTGTTCTGGATGTCGTTCGAACAGGCTGGATCGAGCCTCAATCTTTTCGCGGCGCGCTACACGAATCTCAACGTGTTCGGCTGGAACATGCCCGCGAGCGTGCTGCAATCGGTGCAGCCGGTTTTCATCATCATCTTCGCGCCGGTCTTTGCGTGGCTGTGGCTGCGGCTCAAATCGGCTGAACCATCGAGTCCCGCGAAATTCTCGTACGGCCTTCTCTTTGCGGGACTGGCCATGCTGCTGCTCGTTCCTGCCGCGCGCATGGCGCAGTCGGAAGGCATTCGTGTAAGCGTGTGGTGGCTCGTGGGCGTTTATTTTCTGCAGACGCTCGGAGAACTTTGTCTGAGTCCGGTCGGCTTGTCGCTCGTAACGAAGCTCGCGCCACCTCGCATCGTCGGATTGATGATGGGTGTGTGGTTCCTCTCGATCGCGTGCGGCAATCTCGTCGCTGGTTTCGCCGCAGGATTGTTCGACAAACTTCCGCTGCCAACGCTGTTCGGCGCGGTCGGTCTGATGTGCGTTGGTGCGAGTGTGATTCTCGTGCTCTTCATCAAGCCGCTGAAGAGCCTGATGGGCGATGTGAAGTAAAGCTCGTGGAGCGGCGGGCTCTTAGCCCGCCGAAGATCGGACGTCGGTGGGCTGAGAGCCCACCGCTCCACTTAAAACCGCTTGAACAATCCCACTTCGTCTTCGCTCGCGACGAACATCTGCGAGACGCCGGAGTTGCAGAACGCCCAGTCGTGACTGATGCCGGTCACCATGAGCGATTCGTCGGGACAGAGCTCGCTCAGGGCGGCGCCTAACGTGCGCACGTCCGTGCGATCGTCGGTGGCGATGACGAATGTTGATTCGAACGGGAGCTCGACGACCATGCCGAGGCGATCGAGGGCGTCGTGGAGCTCGGAGTAATCGGCACCCGATGTGAGGCTGTGGCGCACGAGCAGGAAATCGCGCGAGGTCGTGAATTGCGTGCACGCGACGAGCAGTCGCGAATCTTCGCGCAGTTGCGAGCGGACGTAGCGGACGAGCGGAGCGGCGTGGCGGCCTGCGGGCAGAAACACCTGCCAGCTCTGGTCGAAATTCGGCTCGGCGCCGAGGCGGCGCATGACGTGCGAGACCTCAACCGTGAGGTCCCCCTCGTAGCACAACTGGAACAGCCTCATCTCCCCCATCACACCCTCCCCCCGAGACGTTCGCCTGATCAATTGGTGGGATGCGAGATCTTAAATGGAAAAACGGAATTCTAGCAACGGGAAAGTTGCACAAGTTTCGGTCAGGCGTACGCGAGATGTTTCGTCGTACGCAACACGTTGCGCAGATTGAGCTCGCCGCCGCCGAGGGATCCCGTGAGCAGCGCGCGCAATTCATCCGGCGCGACCGGCTTGTAGATCACCGCATCGACGAGACCACGATCCGCTTCGCTGATGCGCTGATCCGAAAATCCCGTCACGATGAACAACCGCTTTGGCTTCACCTCAGTGCGGCTGCGCAGAAAGTCGAGCACTTCCCAGCCGCTGAGGCGCGGCATGTTGAGATCGAGCAGCGCGAGATCGTAGCGACGCGTTTTCATCGCGGTGATCGCCTCACGACCGCTGCCGACGACATCCATCTCGATGCCGAGGCGTGAGGCGACGCGCGCGTACGCATCGCGAATGTCCGGCTCATCATCCGCGACCAGCACACGACGTCCCGCGAACTCATTGCTCGTGCTTTGCGATGCGAGCGCGCCGAGGGCATCGCGGAGAACGGCAGCGCTCGCGTAACGCGCCGACGGCTCGCGCATCATCGCGCGCATGATGATCGCCGCGAGATCGCGCGGCACATCCGGAGGGAGGGCCTGCGGCGACTCCGTACAGATGCTCATCATGATCTGCGCAGGGGTGTCGCCCCGGAACGGCGTCGTTCCCGACACGGCGTGATACAGAATCGCGCCGATCGAAAACACATCGGACTCGTACGTCGCGAGCTTGCCGAGTACACGCTCCGGCGCCGCATACGGTCCATACAACCACCGATCCTCGGTACCCGCCGGCATCACGTCGACATCATCGCCATCGATCGTGACGGCGCCCGGCCACAACTCGCCGTGCACGCCCATTTCCGCGATGCGATCCGCGATCGTTCTGCCGAGATGCACGACTTCCTCAGGTGCGATCACACCTTCGGTCATGCGTGTCGTCAGTGGTTCAGCAGACATCGTTCGAGTCGGGAGTGTACGCCCGTTAGGCATCAAGCGTGGTGAGCAACCACGCATAGTCGTGTGCGTCTTCGCGCAGCTTGTCGTAGCGGCCTGATGCGCCACCGTGGCCCGCGCCCATGTTCACGCGCAGCAACAACGGATGCGCATCGGTCTTCATCGCGCGCAGTTTCGCAACCCACTTCACCGCTTCCCAGTAACCGACCTGCGAGTCATTCAACGACGTGCGCACGAGCATCGCGGGATACGACTGCGCGCGCACGTTCGTGTACGGGCAGTAGCTCTTCATGTAGAAGTACGCGTCGCGCTCGTTCGGATTGCCCCACTCGATGTACTCCTGCGTCGTGAGCGGGATCGATGCATCGAGCATCGTGTTCATCACATCGACGAACGGCACGAGCGCGATCGCGGCTTTGAACAACTCGGGACGCATGTTCACCACCGCGCCGACGAGCAAGCCGCCCGCGCTGCCGCCCATGATCGCGAGCTTCTCCGGCGACGTTCGTTGGTCCGCGATGAGCTGCTCGGCCACGGCGATGAAGTCGGTGGACGTGTTCCGCTTCGACATCATGCGTCCCTGCTCGTGCCACTCTTTGCCCATCTCGCCGCCGCCGCGAATGTGCGCGAGCGCGTAGACGACGCCGCGATCGAGCAGCGACAAGCGCGAGAGATTGAACGTCGCCGGCATCGATGCGCCGTACGAGCCATACGCGTACAACAGCAGCGGATTCACGCCGTGCGGATCGAGATCGCTACGATAGACGATCGACACCGGAATCTCCGCGCCGTCTTCCGCGCGCACGAAAATGCGCTCGACTTTGAAGCGCGCTGGATCGTGTCCGCCGACGACTTCAGTGCGCTTGAGCAGAATCTGCTCGCGCGTGCTCATGTCGTAGTCGTACGTCGACTGCGGCGTGATGAAGGACTGATACGTGTAGCGCAGGATGTTCGTGTCGAACTCGGGATTCGCGTTCGCAAACAGCGCGTACGCGGGCTCCGGAAAACTCACGCGATGCGATTCGCGATCGCGCAGGTCGTGAATTTCGAGATGACTGAGTCCGCCTTCCCACAGGTGAACGACCATGTGGTTCGCGAAGAGATCGATCGACTCGATGCGCACCGGCGGACGATGCGGAACGAGCTCGCGCCAGTTCGCTTCCGATAGATCTGTAACCGGAGCGGTTACGATTCGAAAGTTGATCCCGGCGTCGTTGGTCATGATGTAGAACGAATCGCCGCGATGCTCGACGTAGTACTGATGGTCTTCGCGACGCGGCGACACGACGCGCGGCTCGCTTGCGGGCTGATGCGCGTCGAGGATGCGAATCTCACTGGTGGTCTTGCTGTCAGCGACGAGGAAAATCCAGTCGCCGCTGCGTGAGCGCTCGACCCACACGTCGAAGAGCTCGTCGTCTTCTTCGTAGATCAAGGTGTGCTCGTCGGTGCCGAGGATGTGGCGGTAGACGCGGTACTGTCGCTTGGCGTCGTTCTCGATCGAGTAGAAGAGCGTGCGATTGTCCGCGGCCCATTCGACTGATTCCGCCGCGTCGGCGATCTTCGTGATCGCGCCGGTGCGCAGGTCTTTCACGAACAGCGTGTACTCGCGATAGCCACTGTCATCGGTGGCGTACGCGAGCAGGTTCGCGTCATCGCTCACTTCGAGCGCGCCGATCGACATGTATTCGTGTCCGTCGGCGAGCTCGTTGACGTCGAGGATGATCTCTTCCGCGGCTTCAAGCGAGCGCTTGCGCGCCCAGATCGGATACTGCTTCCCCTCTTCGGTACGCGAGTAATAGAACCAGTCGCCTTTGCGAAACGGGACGTTCATGTCCGTCTGCTTGAGACGGCCGAGGATCTCGGAGTAGAGCTCGTGCTGCAGCGAGTCGAGCGGCTTCATCAACGACTCGGCGTACGCGTTCTCGGCGTCGAGATACGCGAGCACGTCGGGATTCGACTTGTCGCGCAGCCAGGCGTAGTCGTCGATGCGTTCGTCGCCGTGCAGCACCGAAACGGTGCGCACTTTCTTCGCGACAGGCGGCGTGGTGGTCTGTGGTTCAGCTAAAGCAGACATACGGAACGAGAATTTGACCAAACCTCGTTCCGGACGACTGATATTTCTGCTCAGCAATCACAACAAGAGGTGGAGATCGCCGAACTCGTGCCACAGGTACTTGCCGGCGAGCGCGGCTTCATACGCGCGGGCGACGTGCGCACGACCGGCAATCGCTTCGAGCATCGCTAGGTGCGTGGCGCGCGGTTCGTGCAATCCGGTGAGCAGCGAATCGACGACGCGCACGCCGCGCTCGGGCGTGATGACGAGATCGGTCCAGCCGCGCGATGCGATGACGCGGCCGTTACGATCGACGCTCGATTCGAGCGCGCGCACAACGGTCGTTCCCACCGCAATCAAACGGCCACCACGCTCTTTCGCACGCCGAATCTCCTCGGCCGTGCGCAACGGCACTTCGTAAAACTCTTCGTACGGCCGCTCGTGCGATTCGAGACTGGCGACGCCCGCGTGCAACACGAGCTTCGCCAGTCGCACGCCGCTGCGCCGCAAACAGACGAGCAGCTCGCGCGTGAACGCGCGACCCGCGGACGGCATCTCCGCGGAGCCGGGCGCATCGGCGAAAACGGTTTGATACGCATCGAGCGGATACGATCGATCGATGTACGAGTATGCGATCGGACGTCCGAACCGCGTGAGGTACGCGCGAAGATCGGCGACGTTCATCGACGCGATCCACAATCGCTGCGAATCGCGATAGCGCGCGAGCAGCGTGCACGTGACGTCGCCGGGTAATGCGACTCGTTCCTGCGCATGCGCGGGCTCGCGTCCCGCGACGCGCGGCTCGACGACGAAGAGTCCCGCGGCGATCGGCATCGAGACGTGCAGCGCGATCACGTCGCCATCGTTGCGAGTCGCGGAGAGCGCGGCGGGCAACGTTGCGGTGGTGTTGAGCACGAGGAGATCGTTCGGACGGAGAAAGCGCGGCAGATCGCGAAAGTGCGCGTGAATCAACTCGTCGTCTTTCAAAATGCTGACGAGCATTCGCACGTCATCGCGACCGTCGCCGCGCAGTTCGGCGGGCTCGCGTGCTTCGAGATCGTTTGGCAATTCGAACTCGATCGAGCTCAAGCAACCTCCGCCAGAATCCGCGGCGCGACATCCTCGGGCATCGGCAAATGCGAGAGGTCGCCGCCAGTGCCAATTCCTAGCGCGAGTCGATGCATCTCGGTGTGCATGTCGCCCGGATCGATCGCGAGCACACGAATGCCTGTGCCTTCGAGCTCGGCCTGCAGCGTCCGCGAAATGTGCAGCAGCGCGGCTTTGCTCGCGCCGTAACCGCCCCAGCCGGGATACGCGTTGATGCCGGCGTCCGAGATGATGTTGACGATCGTGCCGCTGCCACGCTGTTTCATGCGCGGCAGGAGAAGTTGCGCGAGATGCAACGGCGCAACGGTGTTGACTTTGAAGACGTGCAGCAACGCGTCCCACGGATAGTCTTCGAGTCGCGGCATTGGCAGAGGCCCAAGGATCGAAGCGTTGTTCATGAGGATGTCGACGTCGCCGGCCTTCGCGGCGATTTCCTCCGCGACTTCGGAGACATCGCCAACGACGGCGATCGCATCGAGCTCACGCGCGAGCGCATGCAGCGGCTCGGCAGTGCGAGCGTTGAGAATGAGTCGGTACCCGCGCGCCGCAAGCAGACGCGCGAGCGCGCGTCCGAGTCCCTGCGAGGCGCCGGTGATGAGGGCAGTTGGGTTCATGGTTGTGAGGATGCGCGCACCGCGACTCGCGAACCATGTCCGGAAGTACAGGTGGAGCGGAGCGCTCTCAGCCCGCCGAACCTCACAATGACCGGCGGGCTAAGAGCCCGCCGCTCCACTAAATCAACCCCTTCTCCACCCCGATCCTCACTGCCCCCGCGCGATTCTCCGCATTCAACTTTTCGAGAATCGCCGTCACGTGAAACTTCGCCGTGCGTTCCGTGACGCCGAGGTCGTTCGCGATCTCCTTGTTCGACTTGCCATCCGCGATCAGGCGCAACACTTCGCGCTCGCGCGGCGACAAACGCGGCGCGGTCGAGAGCGCAATCAGTCGCGACGAGATCCGTGGATCGATGTAGCGCTCGCCTTTCGCGATCGTGCGCAGCGCGTGCTCGATCTCCGCGAGCGCCGCGCCTTTCAACAAATATCCGCGCGCACCGGCGCGCAGCACCGCATCGATCTGCTCATCGTTCGCGTACGCGGTGAGCACGAGCGAGGGCGCGTCGATCTTCGACACCGCATCGACGCCGCTCATGCCCGGCAACTCGAGATCCAGCAACACGACATCCGCGTGCACACGCGAGGACAGCAACTCTTCCGCTGAGCCGAATTGCGCAACGATCTCGAACTCGCTCGTCCGCGACAACGCCGCGGCGAGACCTTCGCGCACGATCGGATGATCGTCGACGATGATCAGCTTCATCGCGGCACCCGCACGACGATCGCCGTTCCATCCATCGATTCGATCTTCAGCGTTCCGCCCGCGAGCTTCGCGCGCTCGCGCATCCCGCGAATGCCGTGTCGATCGTCGGGTACACGTCGCGAATCGAAGCCGATCCCGTCATCGCGAATCGTCAGCGTCGCATTGTTCTTCGCGCACTTCAACGAGACATCGACTCGCTTCGCCTGCGCATGTTGTCGCACGTTCGCGAGTGCCTGCTCCGCGATGCGATACAACTCCGCTTCGACCGCGAGTGGCAACGCGCATTCCGACGCATCGAGTGAAACGCGAATGCCCGATTGCGACGTGAACTCGCGCACGAGCCACGCCAGCGCCTGCGCGAGCGGTTTGCCTGCAAGCGGCTCGGCGCGCAGGTTCATGACCGAGCGTCGCGCTTCATCCAGCGTCGCACGCGTGACGCGCAGCGCATCATCGACGTTGCCCGACTCGATCTGCAACGCGATCGCGGTGAGTGATTGCGCGATGGTGTCGTGAATCTCGCGCGCCATGCGCGTGCGCTCATCGGCGCGCGCATGCGTCGCGCTTTCTTCCGCGAGCCGCGCACGCTCGATGGCCACGCCGAGTTGATAGCCGATCGTCGACAGCAATCGCAGTTCGCGCGCGGAGAGTCTGCGCATCTCACGCGCGGTGACGTTGAGAACGCCCAACGGTTTGTCCTGAAAGAAGAGCGGGACGGTGGCGTGATGGGCGATGCCGCGCGTGAGATCGGTGCGATCGATTGCAGGCCGCAGTCGGCTGCAACCCATCACGTCGACGTTCGCGGCGCTCAACTCGCCCGCGCGAAATTGTTCGATGCACCAGCACGACGTGCCGCTCATGCGCATCGGCTCCTGCAGGTACGGCGGCAGGTTGCGCGCCGCGGCGCTGTAGACATGACCCGTCTCCGCGTCGAGCAGCCACACCCAGCCAGTATCGAGATCGAGCTCGCTCGCGATGACGTCGAGCGTGCGTTCGAGCGCCGTCTGCACATTCGCCGCACTGTTCAACGCCTCGGCGATGGTGGCGATGATTTCGAGGTCTCTTCGCATCGGTTGTTGGTCGTCAGTAGTCGGGAGCCGGGAGCACGAGTAAACGCTACGGCCTCGCCAGAGTCCAATGCCGCAACTGCCCCGATTCTCATCGTTCTCCCGACTACCGACAACCATTCGAAGGAGTCACCCAATGAAGCGAATCCTCGCAGTGGCCGTGCTCTGTTCACTCGTTCTGCCTCACGCTGCGCTCGCACAAGCGCGGAGACGCGCGGCGGCGCCACCATCGCCACCGCCGCCTGCACCGCAACCACAGCCGCAACCGCAACCCACGATCCTGTTTGGCGCACCTGTGTCCGGACTGAATGCCGCACAGACGGCGCGGTTCAATGAAGGCAGAACGGAGTTCGGGAACGTCGAATCCGTCGACGACGGACTCGGTCCGGTCTTCAACGGCCGCTCGTGCGGCGAGTGCCACAATCAGCCCGTCCTCGGCGGCGGAAGCAATCGCACGGTCACGCGCATCGGCCGCACGCTCAACGGCATCTACGATCCCCTCACGAACCTCGGCGGACAACTCCTGCAGAACCAGGCCATCGGTCCGCGCGATGGATCGCCGCACGCGTTCCGGCCGGAACAGGTTCCGCAGCAGGCGAACGTCGTCACGCGACGCAAATCAACGCCGCTCTTCGGACTCGGCTACGTCGACGCGACACCCGATCAAACGTTCATCAACCTCGCCGCCGCACAAGCAGCACGCAACGACGGCACCGCGGGACGCGTCGCGCTCGTCGACAATCCTGCGGCCGGCACGCGCACCGTCGGCAAGTTCGGATGGAAAGCGCAGATCGCGACGCTGCTGCAATTCTCCGGCGATGCGTATCTCAACGAGATGGGCATCACCAGCCCCGCGTTTCCGAATGAAAATTGCCCGAGCGGCAATTGCGCGGAGCTGCAATTCAATCCGCGTCCCGGTTTGAACGATGGCGGTGAAGATGTGCAACTGCTCGCCGAGTTCATGGCCATTCTCGCGGCGCCGCCGCGCGGCGCGACAAACGCCGACACGAATGCAGGCGAGCAGGTCTTCAATCAGCTCGGCTGCAACTCGTGTCACGTGCAGTCACTGCAAACCGGCGCGAATGCGATCGCCGCACTGAATCGCGTGACGTATCAGCCGTACTCCGATTTCCTGCTTCACGACATGGGCGCACTCGGCGACGGCATTCCGCAAGGCGCCGCGAGCGCACGCGAGTTCCGCACCGCGCCGCTGTGGGGATTGCGCATCCTCACGCAATTCCTGCACGACGGCCGCGCAGCGACGATCGAAGCCGCCATCGCCGCGCACGATGGACAGGGACGTGCATCGCGCGATCGATTCAACGCACTGAACACAACAGAGCGAAATCGATTGCTCGCGTTCTTGCGATCGCTCTAGCGGAACGCCGGCGTCAGCGCCGGCTGAGCACGCGGCGTCCCGCCGCCCTTCCGCGCCGAGACGGCGCACTGCTCAGCCGACGAGACGTCGGCGTTCCGCATTACTCCTTCATCTTCGCCCACGTGTCCTTCAGCGTTGCCGTTCGATTGAACACCAGCGCTCCATCACGCGAGTCCGAATCGACACAGAAATAGCCGAGGCGCTCGAACTGGTAGCGAGTGAGAGGGGTGGAGCCCGCGACTGACGGTTCCAGCTTCGCGTGCGAGATCACCTCGAGCGAATCCGGATTGAGATGCGCGAGCAGATCGCCGTCCTGCTCCGGATCTTCGACACTGAACAGACGATCGTAGAGCCGCACCTCGCAATCGAGCGCGTGGTTTGCCGAAACCCAGTGCAGCGTCGCTTTCGGTCGACGGCCATCCGGCGCATCGCCACCGCGCGTCGCCGGATCGTACGTCGCATGCAACTCGACAATGTTCCCCGCGTCGTCCTTGATCACATTCGTGCACGTGATGAAGTACGCGGAACGCAGACGCACTTCGCGTCCCGGCGCGAGACGGAAGAACTTCTTCGGCGGATCTTCCATGAAATCGTCGCGCTCGATGTAGATCACGTTCGAGAACGGCACTTTGCGTGAGCCCATCGACGGATCTTCCGGATTGTTCGGCGTCTCGAGCTCGTCGCTCTGCCCTTCCGGATAATTCGTGATCACGACGCGTAGCGGACGAAGCACGCCCATGACGCGCGGCGCGATCTTGTTCAGATCCTCGCGCACGCAGAATTCGAGCAGACCGACATCGATGACGTTCTCGCGCTTCGCCACGCCGACGCGCTCCGCGAAATTGCGAATCGACGCAGGCGTGTAACCGCGACGCCGGTACGCGGCGATCGTCGGCATGCGCGGATCATCCCAGCCGCGCACGTGACCTTCGCTCACGAGTCGCAGCAGTTTGCGTTTCGACATCACCGTGTAATTGAGGTTGAGTCGCGCGAACTCGATCTGCCGCGGCTTCGACGGCAGCGGCAGCGTTTCGACGAGCCAGTCGTACAGCGGGCGATGCGCTTCGTACTCGAGCGTGCACAGCGAATGTGTGACGTGCTCGATCGCATCCGACGGCGGATGCGCGTAGTCGTACATCGGATAGATCGGCCACTTGTTGCCGGTGCGGTGATGCTCTTCGTGACGAATGCGATAGAGCACGGGATCGCGCATGTTGATGTTCGGCGACGCCATGTCGATCTTCGCGCGCAGCACGTGTGCGCCATCGGGAAACTCGCCGGCGCGCATGCGACGAAAGAGATCGAGATTCTCTTCGACACTGCGACTGCGATACGGCGAATCCTTTCCGGGCTCCGTCAGCGTCCCGCGATACGCGCGCGTTTCCTCGGCGGAGAGGCTGTCGACATACGCCTTGCCCGCGTTGATCAGGAACTCCGCCCACTCGTACAACTGCTCGAAGTAATCGGACGCGTGCAGCGGCTCGCCGCCCGCGATCTCAAAGCCGAGCCAGCGCACGTCTTCGAGAATCGCGTCGACGTACTCGACCTCTTCCTTGACCGGATTCGTGTCATCGAAGCGGAGATTGCACTTGCCGCCGTACTCGTTCGCGATGCCGAAGTTCAGGCAGATCGATTTCGCGTGGCCGATGTGCAGATAGCCGTTCGGCTCGGGCGGAAAGCGAGTGACGATCGTGGTGTGCTTTCCGGTCTGGAGATCGTCCTCGACGATTTCGCGAATGAAGTCGAGGTTGCGCGGCGGAGCTTCGGTGGTCGACATACGTGCGGTGTATATATCGCGAAACGCGTTTCCCATTCCCGAGTGACAGGGAAGCGCCGCTCCGGTCACGGAACCGGATCAAGCACCGACGTGTCCCTTGACCCCCTCGCCAATCACCTTTACGTTCGGTGCGCGATGAAAGCCCGATTTCCGCTGCTCGCGATCGCGCTCGTGCTTTTCTCCCGATACGCGCTCGCCGATGACGCCGAAGAAGTCCGACGCCTCGACGAAGAAATCACCGTGGCCACCTGGACCGGCGACGCCGAATGGTTCGAGAAAAATCTCTCGGACGATTACGTGCTCATCACCCCAAGCGGCACGCGCCGCTCGAAAGCCGACGTCATTCGCGAGCTCGCCACCACCGGCATGAAGATGGAGCCGTACGACCCGCGCGAAGTGCAAATCCGCATCTACGGAGATGCCGCCGTCGTGACAGGCAGAATGACGCAACGCTTCACGTTAGGCGGAATCCGCTACGCGAACGACCTGCGCTACACGGACGTGTACGTGAAGAAGAAGGGAAAGTGGTGGCTGGTGAGCGCGCACACGTCGACAGTTGCACAACGGCGGTAAGAGTTACACTGATTTGCATGACCCACCACGCCAGCGAGCTGCTCGATCAGGTTTTAAATCTTCCCGAGCGTGATCGCGCCGAGATCGCAACGCGCCTTCTCGAGAGCCTCGACACCGCCACGCAAAGCGAGATTGATGACGCCTGGGCAACAGAGATCGAGAGCCGGTGCGCCGCCGTCGATGATGGATCGATGCAGACATCGAACTGGGACGAAGTACGTGCACGCATCGAGCGGGATGTGTTTGGCCGTTGAAACCAGTCAGGCCGAACGAAGCTGCCGAGCGAGAGTTCCACGAGTCGATCGCGTGGTACGAAAAGGAGTGTCCCGGACTCGGCGATCGTCTCTGGACTGAAATTCAAACTGCAATTTCACATATCGAAACGCACCCTGCGATCGGAGAGGCAGTACAACAGACACGTCGCAAGATCCGTCGCGTGCCGCTACGCCACTTCCCATTCTTCCTGGTGTACCGCGAGCACGAGGACTATCTCGAAGTGGTGGCGCTCGCACACATGAGCAGGCGGCCTCGCTACTGGCGAGATCGCACTCGGTAACCGCCTTTCGCTACCGCACCGCCCGCACTTTCTGCGGCCTCACAAACGTCGTCACTAACTTCCCGCGTCCGCCCGTCGCTAATGCGAACGTCTGTTCCACCAGCGAGCGCCATTCATTCAGCTTCGCTACTTCGGCAGGCGTTGGATCGGTGTTCGGCGGGGTGACGAGGACGAACAACAATCGGAATTTGCGCTGACTGATCTCGTGCGACGGCGAGCGTGGTCCGTGTGCGTCGAGCACCTGATCGATGCGCACCTCCGTGCGTTGCGGCGAGGACACCACTTCGCCTTCGTTCGGCCAGTACTCGAGTGGCAGCGTCGTCCCCGCGAGATAAAACCAGTTCGGCACTTCGCTCGGCGCGGCCAGGCCCATCAAATACAAATCCGTCCAGCTATAGCCCATGTTCTCCGCGTGCGCTTTGTACGAGCCGTCGCCCTGCTGCGCGAAATACGCGCCGCCCATCACCGACGATTCATTCGCGCCGAACACCGAAAACGCGGACGGCGTGTGCACGTACGCGGCGGGATGCGAGCTCACCGGATTCAGCGAGCGCGTCGCGACGCCGTTCTCCGCGATCGAGATGTAGTACAGCCACCGATGTCCGAACTCGTGCAGCAGCACCTTCGACGCCGAATGCGTTGCGGCGTTGTAGCTGTAGCCGAGTTGATTCATGTGCAACAGCGCGGGCGATCGCGGATCGCGCTGGCGAAACGGCGGCTGGCCCGGCGCGATGCCATCCACCGCGGGATTGCCGCGCGTTGAATACGCACCGGCGTAGAAGATGAGATCCGTCAGCATGGATTGATAGATCGCCACACCGTCGATGTCGTCGTCGCTCAGCTTCTGCTCGTGCTGCAAACGATCCCACACCGCGTACACATCGAGCGGCGCAAGCTCGAACGTCTCGGCGATCGGCAGCGTGAGCTCGGTGCCATTCGCGACATTCGAGAGATCGCGCGACAAGCGTTTCGGCGCGGCATCGAGCTTCACTTGCAGTGTCGAGGTCACATCGACCGGCACCGTCATCGGCCGCACATACGAGATCGCGCGCACCGACACGATCGACGACGAGGCTGCATCGCGCTGCAATCCGAACAGCTCGAGCACGTTGTTCTCGAACTTCGCGGTGATGCCGTTCTTCACGCCTTTCGGCGCGCCGAAGCCGGTCACCGTGACGCCGTTCTTGTCGATATCGACAGTACAGATGTCGTCTTCTGCGGTGATGAGATAACGGAGTGACATGCCCTCGTCGAGCTTCGCCGCATCGGGAGGGCCGCCGAGGGTGACGCGAACGGAGAACACGTCGGCTTCGTCGATGCGTGAGGCAGCGATGCTCGTGATTTCGAGCATCGGCCGCAGATCGGCAGGAATCGCCGAGGACGTGACATCCACGGGATCGCTGAGCGACGCGATCGGATTGCGCCCCACCGCACCGGAAGAAATCAACGGCGCGCCCCACATCAACGGCGACACGTACGGATACGAAAAGAGAATCGTGCCGTCGCTGCGCAGCTCCGCTTCGACGACGTACCAGATGCGCGTGTACGTCGGCGGCGGAAAGATCGCCTCGACCGGCGTTTCGCTGTACCACTGAATGCGTACCGCGTCCGGCTTCACTTCCACCGACACTTCGGGGGCCACAGGGAAATTCGCCGGAGTGCTTCCCGTCAGCACGAGCGGCGAGACGATCGCTTCCTGCATCGCCGCGGCTTCCGCGACACCGACCTGCAGTGCATTTGGCTGCGATGCCGGCGGATCCAGACGAATCTCATTGAACTTCGTGATGTAGATGCGCGTCACGTTGCGTCCAAAGATCGGAAACGCGAACGGCAGGTCGTACGCGATGAACCATGAATCGTCGATCCGCGTTTGATCGAAGTCGTGCACGCGCGTGCCGTGAAACGAGTCGAGCGGCGCCGCCGCCTCACGACGCACCGCGTACGCATTTACGCGCGGTTCGAATACCAGCGCCTGTCCTTCGAGATCGAACGGGTGATAGCCGGGCAGAATCGTCTCGTCCGCGGGGAGATAGAACACGCCATCGCGCAGCGTCGAAGGACTCGTCGTGAGCGCCGACACGCCGCCGCGCGAGCGCGCGTGCAGAGACTCGAGATATTGATCGTGTTCTGAGCTCGTCGCGCACATCGGATCGTCTGCGAACGCGGCGAAGGAAAGAGCAAAGGTGACAACGCTGGCGAGGGCGAGTGTTTTCATCAGGAGCTCCGGATGTGACGACTTCGCTTACTCTAACCGACTGTG
>JBQCJC010000130.1:0-13553 GCA_051953135.1 Thermoanaerobaculia bacterium
AGTTTGGCCTCGACGACTTGCGCGCTGTTTCCCGTCATCTCCGCTTTGCGCAGTTGCGCGTGCGCGGATCCGGCATCGCCGCTGCGCGCATCGTGAATTGCGCGCTCGAGGTGATACGGCGTCCACTCCGCATGTCCGGGAATCTCGGTCGTGATCTCGATGCGCGAGGCAAGCGTGGCGTTGCCGAGTGCGAGTGCGGCGCGTGCGCGGGTAACATCGCGCAACGTGCCGCGCGTTTCGAGCAGCGGCTCGATTCCGCCGAGTGGCTTGAGATCGTGATCGAGCGCGAACGTGAGCATCGGCTCGATGCGACCATTGATCTGATCGTGCGTGAAGGGACGACGATCGAGCTCTTCGAGAATCGATTTCGCGATCGGCACATCGGACGCGTTTGGCGTTTGCGGCGCGTACTTCAGCAACTCGCTCGGTTCAACGTCGTTTGCACGCGCGGCTTCGAGCTCGGCGAGCGAGCGCTGTCGGATTGCGGTGCGCAACTCGCGATACTCGCGGAACAATCCGCGGGAAACCGCGAGCTGATTCAGCCCGACCAGCGCGCTCAACGTACTCGGCGCGACGCGGCGCAGATACGCGAAGTTGTGCGTGAGACTCCACAGCGGCATGTAGAGCCTCTCGAAGAATCGCGGACGTCCCATCAGCGGCGCGGCGACATCGAGCACGCGTTGACGATCCCGATCATCGAGCTCGTACCAGTGAAAGAGTCCCGCGCGCACGAATCCCGCCGCGGCATTCGTGCGCAGCGGCGAAAGATGTGCGGCGTGCTCGTACGATGCAAGCCACAACGCGCGACGTTGCGGCACGTTCGAATCGAGCGCGAGATCCGAAAGCTCGCTCGCGGCAATCGCATCGGCTGGATGTTGAGTCAGCCAATGACCGATTCGCGCAACATCGTCTTTCGGCGCGACAGGATCGAGCAGCACGTCGCGATGCGTGAGCACGAACGCGAGCAGCAGCGCCGACACGATCGCCGTCATCGCGAGCGAAATGCGCCGGCTTCCTGTCGTCATGACGCTGCATTCTCCAACACTCGCTCCCATGCGGCGAATGCGTGTTGCGGTGCGAAGCGTGCGAGGTACAACTCACGGCCGCGTTCACCCATCTCCGGATCGCCCGCGACTTCGCGAATCGCTCGCTTCAATCCTTCGACGTCACCGGGCTCGACGACCGCGCCGCAGCGATGCTTGAGAATCAATCGCGCCACTTCGCCATCGCGCGCGCCGATGAAGATCACGGGCCGCGCCACGGCGAGGATTCCGTAAAACTTGCTCGGCACGATCAATCCTTCGAGCGAAGGTTGCAGCGAGACGAGATGCGCGTCCGCGGACGAAAGGCTTTCGCTCAACTGTTCACGCGGCGCGTACGGACGAAACTCCGCGTTCGCGGTGGCTTCGCGTTTCACGCGATCGAGTTGCGCGCCGCCGCCGGTGAAGAGGAACTTCACGTCGGGCAGTTCGCGCATCGCGCCGAGAATCGTTTCGAACTCGTGTGCGCGTCCGAGGTTGCCGGAGTAGCCGACGACGAATCGATCGTTCTGCATCGCGATCGGATGCAGATTCGCATCAGCCCAGTTGTGAATGACGGTTGGATTCGGCACGCGCGCGGCCATGAGATCGCCGAGGACGACGTTGGCTTTCGCGCGACGCAGCGACCAGTTGCGAATCGTGCGCAGAACCCTCGGCGCCTTGATGCCGAGGGATTCGGCGACTTCGGGGAAGAGATCCTGCAGCCAGTTCACCACGCGGTTCGACGCCAGCGTCGCGAGCACGGACAGCATCGGCGGGTCCGTCATCGCGATGATCACCGCATCGCGCTCCGCGCGCATCGCGAAGAACGCGCTGGCATAAAAGCTGAGGTAATCGATCGCGCGACCGGCCAGGCCGGCGCGGCCGAATCGCGTCGACCACGCGCGGCGGATGGCGATGCCGTTCCACGAATCTCGCGCGGCGAGTTTCGCACGGGCATCGTCATACCGCTGCCGGCTCGTGATCGCGGCCACGTCGAATCCGCGCGACGCAAGATGAGCCGCGAGGTCGGACGCGATCTGACTTGTTGCAGAATGATCCGGTTGAAAGTAGCGATTCACGAGAACGACGCGCACGCATGATCATTTTAGGCATCAACGCACATCACGCCGACGCTTCCGCCTGCATTCTCATCGACGGAAAGCTCATCGCCGCCGCCGAAGAAGAACGTTTCCGCCGCATTAAGCACTGGGCCGGCTTCCCGAGCGCGGCCGTCGATTACTGCCTCCGCGAAGCGGGCGTTTCGCTGAACGAGGTCGATCACATCGCGGTGAATCGCGATCCGAACGCGCGCATGTTGCAGCGCGTGCGCTTCCTGCTTGCGAAGCGGCCGTCGATGTCGGCGGTGAAGCGGCGTCTCGAGAATCGCGCAAAGATTCGCGATATCAAATCGGAATTCGTCGAGGCGTTTCATCTCGACTCGCTGAAGCCGAAGTTGCATCACGTCGAGCATCACCGCGCGCATCTCGCGTCCGCGGCGTTCGTCTCGCCGTTCGAAGAAAGCGCGGTGCTGTCGATCGACGGATTCGGCGATTTCGTTTCGTCGATGTGGGGTGTCGCGCGCGGGAACAAGATCGAGGTTCTTGGCGAGATCGGGTTTCCGCATTCCCTCGGCATCTTCTACACCGCCATGACCCAGTACCTCGGCTTCCCGCACTACGGCGACGAGTACAAAGTCATGGGCCTCGCGCCGTACGGCAAGCCGTCGTTCATGGCCGAGATGCGCGACATCGTGCAGGTTTCGAAGGACGGCCGCTTCGCGCTGAATCTCGACTACTTCACGCATCACTCGCGCGGTCTCGACATGGTGTGGCAGGGCGGATCGCCGGCGATTGGACCGGTGTTCTCCGAAAAACTGATTGAGAAGCTCGGTCCCGTGCGCGATGCGTCGGATCCTCTCGATCAGCGGCACAAAGATCTCGCCGCGTCGATGCAGGCGATGTTCGAAGAGGCGTACTTCGCGCTCGCGAATGCGCTGCATGCAAAGACGAAGATTCCGAACTTCTGTCTCGCGGGCGGCTGCGGCTACAACAGCGTTGCGAACGGCATGGTGTTCGATCG
This sequence comes from Thermoanaerobaculia bacterium, assembly GCA_051953135.1. Classification (GTDB taxonomy): domain Bacteria; phylum Acidobacteriota; class Thermoanaerobaculia; order Gp7-AA8; family Gp7-AA8; genus QHVT01. Next base: position 3,102 of record JBQCJC010000130.1, read on the forward strand.
CTCGCCGTACAAAGAGCAATACATTCAGGCCGCGGCGGGTGATGCGGGCGGCGCGATCGGCGCGGCGTACTGGGTTTGGAACGAGGAACTGCATCAGCCGCGCTCGTTCGTGATGGATCACGCGTACTGGGGACCGGAGTACGACGCGGATGCGGTCGACAAGGCGATCATCGCGCGACGGCAGGATCTCGATGACGCGCATTGCGTGCTGCATCGCGTGAAAGATGAGCGCGAGTTGTGTCGATTGACCGCGGAGCAAGTCGCCGCAGGCAATGTCGTCGGCTGGTTTCAGGGACGCATGGAATGGGGCCCGCGCGCGTTAGGCAATCGCTCGATCGTTTGTGATCCGCGCCGCGCGGACATGAAGGACATCCTCAATCACAAAATCAAACGCCGCGAATCGTTCCGGCCGTTCGCGCCGTCAGTGTTGCGCGATGCGGTGGGCGAGTGGTTCGAGACCGACTACGAGGTCGGTTTCATGCTGCTGGTATATAAGTTTCGCGAAGACACACGCCCGCGGGTTCCGGCGGTGACGCACGTGAACGGCTCCGGCCGATTGCAGTCGGTGACGGAAGCGCAGAATGCGCGCTACTACCACCTCATCGAAGCCTTCCGCGACATCACCGGTGTGCCGATGGTGCTGAACACATCGTTCAATGAAAACGAACCCGTGGTGAACACACCGAGCGAAGCGCTCGATTGTTTCCTGCGAACGAAGATGGATTTGCTGGTGATGGGCGATTTGATGGTGCAACGCGTCTGAGTGGAGCGGCGGGCTCTCAGCCCGCCGGTCGTAAATAATTCCGGCGCGCCGAGAGCCCGCCGCTCCACTATGTTCGTCGCATCATCTCGCGCGACAAAATCAACTCCGCCACAAACCGTTCCCACGTGTAGCGCAGGCCTGCAACACCATCGAAGAGCAGGCCCTTCACGAAGAGCGAGTGGACGATCACCGCGAAGGGTGCGATGACGATGAGCTTGCGCAGTCGATGCGGGAACGACAGCGATCGCGGATCGGCGTCGCGGAGTTTCTGCGCTTCTTCGCGCATGTATTTTTTCTGGCGCTCGACGAAGCGCGCGAAGGATTTGCGATCGTCGTGAATGATGCGCGATTGCAACTCGCCGATCTCGCCGTCGACGAGCACGCGATGCGCGTGGCCGTCCTGCCAGACTTTCGCGTGCTTGCGATGCAGGAGCACGACACGCGGCGGGTAAAGCGATGCGCGCAAGGGCTTGCCGTGGACGGCATACGTGAATGCGTTGCGATACGCGCGAATGTTCGACGACAACTCGAGCGCGCGTAGTTCATCGACGAATGCATCGGGGACGAAGTAGTCGGCGTCGAGCAGCATCACCCACGGTGTTTGCGCTTCACTGAGACCGAAGTTCGATTGACCCGCGAGGGAATCGAATGCGCGTTGCACGACGCGTGTGTTCGGGAACTGGCGTGCGATCGCGACCGTCGCGTCCGTCGAGAAGCTGTCGACGATCAGCACTTCATTAGCCCACGCGAGTTGGCGCAGCGTGCGCTCGAGGTTTGCTTCCTCGTCGCGCGTGAGAATCAGCGGCGTGATGTCTTCGAGTCTCATCGCACCAGCGCCTGATACGCGTGCTCCATCTCCTCGGCGACGCGCGGCCACGCGAATCGCGACTCGACGAGCGCGCGGCCGTTGCGGCCCATGCGCATGCGTCGTTCGCGATCGTCGAGCAGTGATGCGATCGCCTCGATTCCGATCGCACCGGCATCCGCGCGCACGACGTCTTCCGCGAGACCCACGCCCGATGAAAGCACGGCCGGAGTCTCCATCGCCAGCGCTTCGAGCACGGCGTTGCCGAAATTTTCGGATGTCGACAGCAACACGAAGAGCGTTGCGCGCGCGAGCAGTTCGTTTTTCGCGGCGCCGTAAATCGGTCCCGGAAATTCGACGCGATCAGCAACGCCAAGCGAAGAAGCGAGCGTGCGCAATTTCGGCGTGAGCTCTTCTTCGTCATTGCCGGCGATGATGAATCGTGTGTCGGGCAACGAAGGGAGCGCTTCGATGACGCGCTCGAGGCCTTTCTTCCAGTTGATGCGGCCGAGGTGGACCAGCGTGCGCTTGTCGCGTGCGATGTTGGGACGCGCCTCGACATCAATGCCGTTCGGAATCACGAATGGCGACGGCAGCGGCAGCGCATCGAGACGTTTCGCATCCTCCCATTCGAGTTGCGACGTAAAGTGAATCGCCGACGCGCGATCGAATGCGCGTCGCTCGAACAATCGCAGCCAGGCGCGTTTCACGAAGCGACTTTTCTGCGCGATGAGCTCCGGTACGAGCATGCCGCGCGGGGAGATTACGAACGGCACGCGCGCGTTGCGTGCGGCATTGGCCGCGGCGATACCGGGCCAGAGATACACGGCGTGACTGTGCACGATGTCGTAGTTGCTCATCTCCGCATGGAGTGCGTTCCGCATCGATGGAGACCAGTAGAGACGGGGAAACGGCGATGCGTAGTACCGCACGTGCACACCATCGACATTGACTGGCTCTCCGACAGGAACATCGCTCGTGCCGTCGCCATCGACGTTCGTCGTGAAGACCTCGACGTTATGTCCGCGCGCCGCGAGTGCTTTGCAGAGCCCGTGAACGGCGACGATTGGTCCGCCGTACCGCCGCGCCGGGAAGTAGGTCGGGACGACGTGCAGGATCTTCACGCGGTTGCGGGAGCCAGGGACGGATTCGCATTCGCCGGAGCGGCCTCGGTCTTCGGCAAACGCTCGTCGAGCGCGGCGGTGGCGAAGAGACAGCCGATGAAGAATCCGAACGTGAGTGCAAGCACGGCATCACTGTACGCCTGCGCCGAGGCGATGAACGAGGATCCGTTTGCGACGACGAGCCCGAGGAGCGTGACGCGAATGAATTGCGAACAACCGGGCACATCGCCGATGTACGTCAATCGCATCAGCATGCGGAAGACGAGCGTGCCGAGCACGAGCAGCGCGAGGATGCCGGGCAGGCCGACCTCCGCGGCGAGCTTGCCGAGGCCGCCTTCCTGCCAGCCGAGATTGTTCTGGCCGAGGAGGTGATGCACGCCTTGCGTGGCGGAGCCGAGGCCCGCGCCCATCAGCCCGTATTGCCGGAAGGTGTCGAGTGCGCCGCCCTCGAATCGCTGTTTGAGCTCCGCCTCCGACGCGACGGCGCCCCGCGCGTAGACGCTCGTTTGTTCGCCCGCCGCGAGATTGCGCACGATGCCGTAGAGCGCACCGAGAACGACGATGAGCGCGAAGATCTCAGCGGTGCGCACGCGTCGCGCGTAGCGCCAGAGGAACGTCACCACGAACACGACGACGAAGTAGATCGCCTTGCGGCGTCCCGCGAGCATGCAGTTGATGAAGCCCCACATCGCCAGTCCGCCCCACAGGATCGTCAGGCGTCCGACGCCCGCGCGCAACGCCATGGCGATCGCGATCGCCGTGAGCGTCGCGGCGTGCAGCGCCATGATGTCAGGGCCGCGATAGATGCCGGAGAGGAGGCGAATCTGGATGCCCGGAAGGTGGCGAATGTAGTCGCCGGTGAACGCGACCATGCCGAGCAGCGGAGATTGCACGCGGAAGTACTCGGCCATCGTGCCGAGCAACGCGACGGTCGTAACGGCCGCGTAGAGTCTGAAGAACGTGAGGATCGCCTCTTCGCGCTGCAGCCATGCGTATCCGAACAGCGCCGCGACGAGCGGCACGAGGTACGTGAAGAGGCTGATCAGCGGTACGCGCCAGTTCGCCACGCCGAAGGTGAAGACGCCGTTGAGCGCGGAGAGCAGCAGCAGAAAGATGAACGCAGTGATGACGGTGTAGATCGCGCCGAAGCGTCGAGAGAAATCGGCGAGGTGCGCGAGGAGCGCGTGACGCGAGGCAAAGATCACGCACGCGTACAACACGACGACGAGAAACGAGACCCACACCGGCGCGCCGGGCGTGAGCTTGCGGACCGGATCCTGCATCGCGCCGATGACGATCACCAGCAGCCACGCACGCCGCCAGTCGACAAGCGCATACGCGCATGCCGGAGCAAGGACGGCGAGGAAAACGGCCAGGGCGACCATGAGTTCGTGGGTTAGGAACGTGTTTGGGCTTGTGGGTTAATTCCGTGTGGGGACGAGCGATGAGAGATGAGAGATGAGAGATGAGCGATGAAGTGCGGGGCGAGACGGTGTGGTCATCTCGATGTCCGCATTTTTTGCCGCGCACTTCATCGTTCATCGTTCATCGCTCATCTCTCATCGCTCATCTCTCCTTCATCTCTCATCGCCCCAATCAATCCTCTCAGTTCCCCGACCACCTTCCCCGGCACGGTCCATGGGTGTGTGAGGTGAAAGCGTGTCAGGACGTTTTTTCTCAATCGCAGTGCGACGTAGGTCCAGAAGCGGGGGACGTGGCGTTTGGCGAAGGTGTAGTCGCCGATCGAGTGCGCTGGTGAGGCGCTGGTGCGGTGGTCGCCCCACATGCGCACGCCGCCGCCGGGGGCTTTGAGATGGCGGATTGACGCTGCGGGCTCGAAGCGGATGCGGCCGCCGGCGGCGATGAGTCGTAGCGCGAAATCGGTTTCGAAGCGATAGGCGACGGCGGTGTAGCGCTCGTCGAATCCGCCAATCGCTAAGGCTCGCTCGCGATTCACGCAGAGATTGCCGGCCATCACGTTCTGTACATCCGTCGCGGTGTCGTGATTGAAGCGGAACTCGAGATCGCGGATGAAGCCGCGTCGCAATGTGGCTTCATCGAAATGCTGCGGCGTTTCGCCGGGCTGCAGCACTTGTCCCACGATCGCGGTGGCGTTCGATTCGCGAATCGCGCGGAGATGTGCGCCGGCGAGATTCGCATCGGGGATGATGTCGTCGTCGAGAAACAATACCCACGGCTCGCGCGCTTCGCGAAGCGCCGTGTTCATCGCGTGCGTGATCGATGGTTGTGGGAGACGAATGATGCGCACGTGATCGTTCGTTTCGAATGCGCGCAACCTGGCGGAAACGTCGTCGGTGTACGACGGGGTCTGATCGACGATCACGATCTCATCGGCGCGCGGCTCGAGCGCGAGCAGCATTCCGATGGTGTCGCACAACACCGCACCGCGGCCGTACGTCGGAATCGCGATCGTCAGCATCGCGCGCGCAGCGCCTCCATCACGCCGCGCACGCCGCGGGTGTAATCCCACGCATCGATCAATTCACGCGAGCGTTGCGCCATTCGATCGCGCATCGACGGATTCTCGATCAACGCATCGAGCTGACGCGCGAGCATCGCATCATCGCCCGCGGGGAAGACGAAACCGTTGTCGCCATCGAGCACGATGTCGCCGACTGCTCCGAGTTTGTCGGTGACGATCACCGGTAATCCGCACGCCATCGCTTCATTCGTAACGGTGCCGCGCGGATCGTCGAGCGTCGGCAGCACGAACACATCGCCCGCGGCGTAGTACTTCGGCAAGTCGGTTTGATTCACGAAGCCCGCGAAGTGCGCGTTGATGTTTCGCTCGCGGACGAATTGTTCGAGCTCGGCGCGCAGCTCGCCGTGTCCGAGAAAAAGAATCGCGCCACGCTCGCGATGCTGCATGCGATCGACGGCGCGCAACAACGTCATCGGATCTTTTCGCGCGATCAGTTTTGCGGAGAAGACCGAGACGAGTTGATCCTCGCGAAAGCCGAAGCGTTCGCGCATCGCTTCGCGTTCGCCGGTCGCGAAGCGCGAGCCTTCGATGAAGCGCGCGTTGTCGATGGCCCACGGCACGAGGAAGAAGCGCGAAGGATCCGCGCCGTAGTGTTCGTAGTACTTCGCGTTGACGACGCCGCTCACGAGAAATCCTTCGGTCATCCGGAAGAGATTGCGCAGAAACGTGTCGCGCAGAAATCGCGGCGGTGGAGGGAAGCTGCTGTCGCCGAAGAGAAAGAACGGCGTGCCTTGGATGCGGCAGGCGGCGATGCCGAGGAGCGAGGTGATGGTGCCCCAGCCGAGGAAGAAAATGACGGCGTCGTAGTTGCCGCGGAGCAGCGCCGGGATGATGCCGGGATTGATCAGACGCTCGTAGCCTTCGCCCTTCCCGAAATTGCGCAGGAACGAATGGCGATAGCCGCTGAGCAGATCGAGATCCCAGCGCAGCGTCGTGCCCATCTCCGCGTCGTGATACGTCTCGGCGCCCGCGCGCGAGCAGTAGAGCACGTGCAGATCGAGATCGCGTTCCTGCGCGAGTAAGCGGAAGAACGGCGCCTGGTACTGGATGACGTGAGACGCCACGAGTGCGACGCGGTACACGCGCGCAATCGTAAGGTACAGTGCGGGCGTGACGGAACGCCGCCGGGACTGGCTCATCGCATTCGCGCTGTTCGTGCTCTCCGCGCTCTATCGCATTCCGTTTCGTACGGACCACATTTTTCACGGCGATTCGTACGGCCTCGCGTGCGGCGTGTTGTACACGCTGACCGCGCATCCGCCGGGATTCATCGGCTACTGCACGCTCGTGCGGCTCGTCTATCTCAGCGCCGGCGATCTGCAGGCCGCGTTCATGATCGTCGGCATCGTCTCCACGTCGCTCGCAACGGCGCTCACGTTTCTTCTTGGGAAAGAGCTGTTCGATCGCCGCATCGGCATCATCGCCGCGGTGATTTATGCGACGAGTCTCGATGCGTCGTACTTTTCGACGACCGCGTTGTCGTACGCGGCGGAAGGATTCTTCGCGACGGCCGCGGGACTCACCGCGTGGATGAGCGTGAAGCGACGCTCGTTCGCGTGGCTCATCGGATTCGCGGTCATGCTTGCGATCGGCGGTTCCGTACGGCAGACGACGCTCGCGTTTCTCTTCCCGCTGTTTCTGTGGGTGGTGTGGCGTTCGGTGCCGAAGTGGTGGCAGCGCGGCGTCGCCATCGTCGTGCTCTTCTTCGCGGTGTCGTTGTGGTCCGGGCCGAATGCGAAGCGGCTCGCGAAGTACTGGGATCAGGCCGACATCAGCTACTTCGAGAGCGTGTACAAACTGCAGGTGGCGATGGAGCAGTATTACGACTCCTCGACCTTCGGCGCCGTGACGTACGAGAAAGCGGAGCCGCGGTTTCACTGGCCGCTCGTGGAGCTCGGCGTGTCGCTGTGGAACAAAGTGAGTCCGCCGGCGGCCGATGCGCCGCGCGAAGTGCGCACGGCGTCGTTGAGTAATTCGCTGCGCATGCTGCGCTATCAATCGGCGAAGGTGTTGTTTTATGGCGCGATCGCGATGGGAGTGGCGACGCCGTTCGTGTTGCTCGCGTTTCTGAAGCGCGTGCGGATCACGTTCGGTTTCGAGCGCGCGATTTTTCTCGTGCTGTGGATTCTTCCGGCGCTGGGTTTCTACATGCTCAATCACTTCGGCGCGTGGGGTTACCTGCTGATTTTTCTCGCGGCGTTTGCGGTGATCGCGGCGCAGGCGATTGCGGTGTTGTTCGGCGAGCGTTGGAAGACGGCGATTGCGATGATCGCGATCGTGCATATCGCGGTGTTCGTGTTCATGAAGCCGCTGCCGGAAACGACGGAGCGCAACAAGCTGCTGAACATCGCGCTGCTGCAGTACGGCGGGCCGGGATTGAAGATGCATTTCGCGCGAGCGCGATCGTCGGCGTTCAATGCGGAGCCGCGTCAGTTGCCGCTGCAGTGCTTCACGACGCCGTGTCTCGAGCAGAGCATCAAGCGCGATTTTCATCTGCCCGCGGAGTTGCAACCAGCAAAACCGATTTTTTAGTGGAGCGGCGGGCTCTCAGCCCGCCGAACTATTGGACGACCGGCGGGCTAAGAGCCCGCCGCTCCACTTAGAAGCAGGGACAATCGTGCGCGCCAGTGCCACGGGTTTTTTGCGATGGCTTCGCGCAATCGCTCGCGACCTTTCGCGTTTCCCTGCGCGAGCAGGCACTTGCCGATGAAGTACAGCGCCGCTGCTTCGCCGCGTGCACTTCGCGTCGCCGGCTGCACGCGCGATGCTGCTTCGAGCAGCAGCGATGCATCGCCGCCATCGCGCAATGCGACGGCAATCTCCGTCAAGCGCACCTGCGCGTCGCGGCTCGAGCCGCTGATGCTCTTCGCATCGAAAAGCGCTTCGTAGAGCACGTCGTCGAGAATCGCGATCGATCCGTGCGTCGCGATACGAATCCAGAGATCGAGATCCTGTGCGACGCGAAACGATTCGCGATATCCGCCTGCCGCGAGATATGCATCGCGACGAAACATCGCCGAGCCGTGATGCGGCAGGGCGTGAATGTGCCGCGCATCCGCGTGCAGCAACTTCTCGCGCGTCTCGCCGCCGTCCGCGTGTGCGATGTACAGCAGATCGCGATCGGCATCGACGAACCGCGTCGCGCACGACACGAGCACGTGTCCGGCGTCGATCAACGCAAGCTCGCGCGCGAATCGCTCGGGCATGGAGCGATCGCCGCAATCGTGTCGCGCGATCACATCGGCGCGCGCTTCGGCGCAGCCGCGAATCAGCGATCGCGTAAGGCCGGCGTTCGATTGCGACAGCACGCGAATGCGTGAATCGCGTGCGGCGTACGACGCGAGAATCGACAGCGTCTCATCCGTCGAGCCGTCATCGATCACGAGCAACTCGTACTCGCCGAACGTCTGCGCGGCGATGCTGTCGAGCGTGGCCGCGAGATCGCGTGCGCCGTTGAACACGGCCATCACGACCGACAGTCTCACGGCCGCACTCGATCGATGAGCTGCGAGAGCTTGCCCGCCGTGGACCAGCCGGCGACGCGCGCGAGCATCGAGTAGGCGAGGAATTGCGCGTTGTTGCGGCGCACGCCAGACGCGTCGCGCGCGAGATCGAAAAGCATCCGCGACTCCGCGGCCAGTCCGCTCGAGCCGCATTGCCGCGCGAGCAGAAACAACTCGCGCGCGTAGTGCTGCATCTCCGGTGTGTCGTGACCGATGCCGGCGCGCTCCGCGTGCTCGAGGATCTTGGCGTGCGCGATGGCGCGGTCGCGAAGAATCATCGGCTCGAAGCCGCGCGCGGAGAGTCGTTCCTGTGAATGGCGGCGCATTTCACACAGCCATTGCGGAATGTACGCGAGTCGCACGTCCTGCGTGGCGATGCGCGCGTCGTACTCCCAGTCCTCTTCATTCCACAGCGCGAGCCACGGACCGGCAGCGTGAATGATCGACGCGCGATACAGCGGCGTGCACGTGTGCCAGATGCGCGACTTGAGCATCGCCGGAAACATCGTGTCGATGGCTTCGCCCGTGCGGCGCTCCGGCCGCGGATCGAGCGTGCCGTCCGCGTTGCGGCGCCGCGTCCAGCAATAGGCCGCGCCGCATTCCGGATGCTCGCGCAATGCCGCGACCTGCAATTCGAACTTGCGCGGCATCAGCAGATCGTCGCTGTCGAGATGCTGAATGAACTCGCCGCGCGCCGCGAGGCGTCCCGCTTCACGCGCCGGGCCGACGCCCGCGTTTTTCTGATGAATGGCGCGAATGACGCCGGAATGCTCGCGGGCCAGCAGATCCGCGGCGTGCGCCGTGTCATCGGTCGAGCCGTCATCGACGATGAGAATCTCGATCGGGCTGTACGTCTGCGCGAGCACGCTCGCAACGGCTTCGCGCAGCATTGCGGCGCGGTTGTAGACCGGGATGATCGTGGTAACGAGGGCGTGCTGCATCGTGTCGCGCGAACAGGATACCCTGAGGCCCGTGAGACTTTTGATCTGCACGCCGACGGCCTATCTGCAGGGAGGCGTGGAGCGCATCGTCGAGTCTCTCGCGCTGCAGTTGCCATCGCGCGGCATCGAGGTCCTGTTCGCGCTCGCGAAAGGCGCAAGGTTCAATGATCCCGATCGCTTTCGCGCCGCGTTTCCAGCGATCAAAGGCGTCGACGTCGATGCGCGCAGCGGCACCGCGTACGGGCGTCGTCGCGCGTTGCGTCGCGTGATCGAAGACGTCGATCCCGACGTCGTGCTGATGGCGCGGATGTTCGAGACGTATCCGGTTTGCGCGGAGTTGAAACTGCGCGGCCATCGATTGCGGCTCGCGGTCACGATTCAGGCGTACGAGTCTGAGTACTTTGTCGACTTCGCGCGCTACGCAAATTTTGTCGATGCCTGCGTCACCAGCGGGCAGCTCATCGCGAACGCGGTGCGCCGCTTCACGAACTTGCCATCCGATCGCGTGCGCAGCATCCCCGGTGGGGTTGCGCCGCCGCGACGCACGCGCGAATCGCGCGGCGGTCCGCTGCGCATCGGCTACGTCGGACGTCTCGAGCAGGTGCAGAAGCGCGCGCTCGATCTGATTGCATTCGCGCACGAGCTCGAACGTCGTGGCATCGCGTTCACACTCGATGTCGCGGGCGACGGCACGGTGCTGGGCGAATTGCGCGAGGCGTTGCCGAACGCGCGCTTCTACGGCTGGCTTTCCACCGATGCGTTGTACGAGCGCATCTATCCGGAGCTCGATGTGCTCGTGCATTTCGCGGAGTG
>JBQCJC010000131.1:0-21688 GCA_051953135.1 Thermoanaerobaculia bacterium
AATCCGGATTGGTCCTGGGATACGCGGGCCTCACGCCGGCCGCGATTCGTCGCGGCGTGGGGGAGTGGGGGCAGTGTTTGGCGCGGGGAGGGTGTGTGGCACGAGCGACGTGCCGCCCACCTACCAGGTCCCTCGCTTCGCTCGGGATGACATAACGTCACTCGTAGCGCAGGGCGTCGATTGGATCCAGCTTCGATGCTTTTCGCGCGGGATAGAAGCCGAAGAAGATTCCGATCGTAGCGGCGACGGCGAAGGAGACGAGAATCGCGGTCGGGCTGACGACGACCGGCCATTTCAGCAACTTCGCGACGACCGTCGATGCGCCGGTGCCGAGGAGGATGCCGACGAGGCCTCCGAAGACGGAGAGCACGATCGCTTCGAAGAGGAACTGCAGGAGTACGTGGCGTCCGCGTGCGCCGATGGCCATGCGAATGCCGATCTCGCGCGTTCGCTCCGTCACGCTCACGAGCATGATGTTCATGATGCCGATGCCGCCGACGAGCAGCGAGACGATGGCGATGCCGAGGAGAAGATTGCGCATCAGTGCGACCTGTTGCGCGTTGGCTTGCGCGATTTCTTCCTGCGTGCGCATCATGAAGTCGGCGTCGCCGCCGGGCGGGATGCGATGGCGCTGGCGCAGCAGCGCGTCGATTTGATCGGTCGCCTCGGTAACCTGTTCGGCGGATGCGGCGGACGCGATGATCATGCCGAGCTTCTGCTGTCCCATGAGTCGCTTCGAAACCGTGGTGTACGGCGCGATGATGACGTCGTCCTGATCGGAGCCCATCATGTTGCCGCCCTTGGTCTCGAGCACGCCGACGACGCGGAACGGAACATTCTTCACGCGGATGATCGAGCCGATCGCGCCGCCATCGGGGAAAAGATTCTCGGCGACGGTGTTGCCGAGGACCGCGACTTTCGATCCGGCGCGCACGTCGCCTTCGCTGAAGAACGCGCCGTCTTTCACGTTCCACGCGCGGATGTTCGGCCAGTCGATGCCGACGCCGAAGATCTGCGTCGACCAGTTGAGCTCACCCGCGACGATCTGACCCGCGGTACGCGACTGCGGCGAAACATACGCAACTGCAGGACACTCGCGCGCAATCGCCTGCGCATCTTCTTCGGTGAGATTCGATGAGCCGGTAAAAATGCGAGCGCCGCCCTGCGTGGCCGCGCCGGGCATGATCATGATGAAGTTCGATCCGAGGGAGTTGATCATCTCGGAGACGGACTGCGCCACGCCCGCGCCGATCGCAACCGACACGATGACGCACGCGACGCCGATGACGACGCCGAGCGCGGTCAGCAGCGAGCGCAGCTTGTTTCGCGCGATCGACTTGAGACCGACGATGGTGATGTTGCCGAGGCGAGTGAAAGTGGTTCTCATGGTTGTTGTCGGTAGTCGGTTGTCTGTTGTCGGTTGTCGGGAGAACGTTGCCGGTTGTTTCGTCGTCGTGGTCGGGTGGCGGTCTCCCGACTCCCGACTACTGACTCCCGACTACCGCTTCAGAGGTGCCACCGGTGCTTCGATGCCTTGTCGCACCACGCGATGTTGTTGAATGTACTCGTCCTGTTGAATCAAGCCATCGCGCACGTGGACGATGCGCTTTGCGTGTTGCGCGATGTCCGGCTCGTGCGTGATGAGCACGACCGTTTTGCCTTCTTCGTTGAGCTCCTGAAAGATGCCCATGATCTCGATGGACGTGCGTGAGTCGAGATTGCCGGTCGGCTCGTCGGCGAGGAGGATTGCGGGATTCGTGACGAGCGCACGTGCGATCGCGACGCGCTGTTGCTGACCGCCGGAAAGCTGCGATGGGTGATTGCCTTCGCGTCCTTTGAGGCCGACGCGATGCAGTGCTTCGCGCGCGGCGTCATTGCGCTCCTTGCGGGTCATCGACAGATCGCCGTAGAGCAGTGGCAGTTCGACGTTCTCGAGCGCCGAAGTGCGCGCGAGCAGATTGAAGCTTTGAAACACGAAGCCGATCTTCGCGTTGCGAATGATCGCGCGGCGATCGCGGCTCAGTTGCGAGACATCGTCGCCGTCGAGGATGTACGTGCCGGTCGTCGGTCGATCGAGACAGCCGATGATGTTCATCAGCGTCGATTTGCCGGAACCGGACGGACCCATGATCGCGACGAACTCGCCTTCGTCGACGCGCAGATTCACGCCGTCGAGCGCGCGGACTTCGACCTCGCCAAGTTTGTAGATCTTGACGAGGTCCTGAATTTCGATGACTGAACGCGCCACTTACCGGCCTCCGCGACGCTGACCGCCACCCGGTCCGCCCTGACCGCCCATCGGCGCGGCGCTTTCGACCTTCGACGTCGCAACGCCAACGACGACTTCATCGCCCGGCTTTACATCGCCGGAGATCACCTGCGTGAAGCGGCCGTCGGTGATGCCGGTGCGAATGTTCACGGGCTTGAGATTCTTGTCGGCGCCGAGGACGTGCACTGTCGACATCTTCGATTCGGCGCTGGCGCCGCCGCGACGCGGCATCTGCCGCGCTGCGCCCGCGAGTCCGCCGCTGCCGGTCTGCGCGGCACGACGCGTTGCATCGCCACCAGCGCTCGGTCCGCCGTTCGCTTTTTCGCCTTCCGCGGTCGGCGGTTTGAAGCGCAGCGCGGCATTCGGCACGCGCAGCACATCTTTCACCGACGCGACATCGATGTTCACGTTCGCCGTCATCTTCGGACGCAGCTTGCCGTCCGGGTTGTCGACTTCGAGGATCACCGGATACGTGACAACGTTCTGATTGACCTGCGCGTTGTAGCGAATCTGTGCAATGCGTCCACGGAACTCTTCCTCGGGATACGCATCGACGCTGAAGCGCGCCACCTGTCCGACCTGCACGCGACCAATGTCCGACTGATCGACATCCGCCTGCACCTGCATCTTCGTGAGGTCCTGCGCGATCTGAAACAGCGTCGGCGCCTGGAACGACGCCGCGACCGTCTGCCCGACATCGTACTGACGATCGACGACGATGCCATCGATCGGCGAGACGATCTTCGTGTAGCGCAGATTCGTGAGCGACTGATTGAGCGCGGCCTGCGACTGCGTCACCTGCGCGCGTGCGGAGTCGTATGTTGCTTTCGCGGCATCGACATCCGCCTGTGCCGTGAGACCGCCATCCAGTAGACGACGCTGACGTTCGTACTTGATGCGCGCGTCGTCGGTCTGCACCTGTGCTTTGGTGACATCGGCGCGGCGCTGCTCGACCTGCTGTTCGAACGGAGTCGGATCGAGCTCCGCAAGGAGCTGACCTTTCTTCACTTCACTGTTGAAATCGGCGTAGAGGCGCGCGATGACGCCCGACACCTGACTGCCGACCTGCACGGTGGTGACAGCGGAGAGCGTGCCGGTGGCGGTGACGGTCATCGTCACGGTGCCGCGGTCGACTCTCTCCGTTTTGTATTGCTCGTCTTTCTTGCCGCGGCCTTTGCAGGCGGCGAACGCAAGGGCGAAGGGGAGGATCCAAGCTAGGGTTTTACGAAGCACGTTCTCTCAATACCTTTCCTGACACTTACGACCGGCGGGCTCCAGCGTTGAAGCGGCGCGAGAGTCTATCGGATCGAAGCCTCGAATTCGGCGTGCTATGCTTCGCCGCCTTATCAACGAGGTCGCGATTCATGGCCCTTTTTTCCAAGGAAAACACTCCTGCTCCGACCGCTCCCCGTACGAACGCCACACAACCCGCGGGAGGCAGTACTTTCATCGGCCCAAACCTCACGATTGACGGAACCGTTACAGGATCCGAGCCGATCGTGATCGAAGGCACCGTTCGCGGAAAGATCAATGTGACGAGTGACCTGCGCGTTGGGACGAAAGCGCGGCTCGAAGCGGAAGTGCACGCGCGGAACGTGACGGTCGAAGGACAGATCACCGGCGACGTCTCCGCGGACGATCGTCTCGAGCTCGTGGCCACCGCGGTGGTGGACGGCAATCTCAAGGCACCGAAGATCGTTGTGTCCGAGGGAGCGCGGTTCCGCGGTTCCGTCGACATGGGTGTGCCGCGGCCGAAGGAACAGGCCGCGAACGATTCCAAAGCGAAATAGCAAACGGTTGTCAGTAGTCGGTTGTTGGTTGTCGGGAGACCGCCACCAGCCACGATCGATGACGGTGAGTGTCTGGAATCTCCCGACAACCGGCAACCAATCACCGACAACCAAACCGGAGGTACGAAATGGCAGCAACCGAAACGAGCTCGCTCGCGCAACAGTATGGTCTGCGCGAAACACGCGAGTACGCGAACTACATCGACGGCCAGTGGGTGAAGTCGAAGAGCGGGAAGGCATTCGAGAATCGCAATCCCGCGAATCAGGACGATCTCATCGGTCTCTTTCAGGATTCGACCGCGGATGACGTGAACGCGGCGGTCGATGCGGCGCAGAAGGCGTATGAGAAGTGGCGCCTCACGCCCGCGCCGAAACGCGCCGAGTTTCTCTATCGCGTCGGCGAGATCCTCAAGCGCGACAAGGAAAAGATGGCGCGCGAGATGACGCGCGAGATGGGCAAGGTCGTCGACGAAACGAAGGGCGACATTCAGGAAGCCATCGACATGGCGTTCCTCGCGGCTGGTGAAGGCCGACGCCTCTTCGGCGTCACGACGCCGTCGGAGCTCGCGAACAAATTCAACATGGCCGTGCGCGTGCCGCTCGGCGTCGCGGGTCTCATCACGCCCTGGAACTTCCCCATGGCCATTCCGGCGTGGAAGGGCATGGCCGCGCTGATCTGCGGTAACACCGTGGTCATCAAGCCCGCGTCGCAGACGCCGCTCTCCGTCGTGATGCTCACCGAAGCATTCGAAGAAGCAGGTCTGCCGGCGGGTGTGTGGAACGTCGTCACCGGCGGCGGTCGCGAGGTTGGCGAGCCGATGCTCGCGCACGATCGCATTCGCGTGATCTCGTTCACCGGCTCCACGGAAGTCGGCCGTCACATCAACACGCATTGCGCGCCGACGTTCAAGCACGTTCATCTCGAGATGGGCGGCAAGAACGTGATCATGGTCATGGATGACGCGGACGTCGACCTCGCGGTCGATGGTGCGTTGTGGGGCGCGTTCGGCACGACCGGCCAGCGCTGCACCGCGGCCTCGCGCGTCGTTGTACACGAAAAGGTGTACGACCAGTTCGTCGAGAAGCTCGCGGGCCGCGCGAAGAAGCTCAAGGTCGGCAACGGCCTCGATGCGGATGTGCAGATGGGACCGAGCGTCTCAGCGTCGCAGCTCGAGACCGTGAAGACGTACGTGCAGATCGGTAAGGATGAAGGTGCGACGTGTGTCGCCGGCGGCAATGCGTTGACGTCGGGCGATTACGCGAAAGGCTTCTTCCACGAGCCGACCGTGTTCGCCGATGTGAAGCCGACGATGCGCATCGCGCAGGAAGAGATCTTCGGACCGGTGACGGCGGTGATGCGCTGCTCGTCGTTCGAGGAAGCGATCTCGATCGGCAACGGTGTGCGTTACGGTCTGTCCGCGTCGATCTACACGCGCGACATCAATCGCGCTTACGCCGCGATGCGCGACATGGAGACCGGCATCTTCTACGTGAACGCTCCGACGATCGGCGCCGAAGTGCATCTGCCGTTCGGCGGCACGAAGGAGACGGGCAACGGTCATCGTGAAGCGGGCGTCGCGGGCATCGATGTGTTCACGGAGTGGAAGTCGATTTACGTCGACTACTCGGGACACCTGCAGCGCGCGCAAATCGATACGGAGTAGCCGGCAGCGCTGGCTGGCAAAGCCTCGGGCACCGTTCAGGCTTCGAAGCACACCGCTCGTGACCGCGAAAACGAAAGTCACGAGCGGTGTGTTGTTTGATGAGAAAAAAATGATCAAGAGACTCGCGCTCACGCTCGCTCTCACCACCACGGTCTTCGCGCAATCGACGCAGCAGAACGCGGAGAAGATCGTCGATCACATCCTCACGAAGTCGCAGGCGTACGAAACGCTCGCGCATCTCACCGACGATATTGGTCCGCGACTCAGCGGATCGAAAGGCGCGGAACAGGCGGTGCAGTGGACGACGCAGCAGTTCCGCGACTGGGGCATCGAGGTGCGCAACGAGCCGGTGATGGTTCCGCACTGGGTGCGCGGTGTGGAGACGGCGACGCTCGTGTCCCACAACGATCGTCAGGTCGTGCTCACGACGCTCGGCGGCAGCGTGGCGACGCCGGACGACGGCATCACCGCGGATCTCATCGAAGTGTCGTCGTTCGACGAGCTCGCGAAACTCGGCCGCGAGAAGATCGAAGGAAAGATCGTCGTCTACTACAACCCGATGGACCTGACGCTCGTCGAGCAGGGTCACGCATTCGACGCGTACAGCAAAGCGGTTGGATATCGCGGCATCGGTGCGAGTCGCGCCGCGGAGTTTGGTGCGGTCGCGGCGATCATTCGCTCGGTTGCATCGGGATCGCTGCGCACGCCGCACACCGGCTCGCTGCGTTATGACGAGAAGCAGCCGAAGATCCCCGCGGCCGCAATGACGGTTGAAGATTCGGAGCTCATCCATCGTCTCCTCGGTGCAGGGAAGAAGGTGCGCATGCATCTCACGCTCACGCCGAAGACGCTGCCGGATGTCGAATCGGCGAACGTCATCGCGGAGATAAAGGGCAGTGAGAAGCCCGAGGAGATTGTGCTGATTGGCGGGCATCTCGATTCGTGGGATCTCGCGCAGGGCGCGATCGACAACGGTTCAGGCGTGGCGATGGTGATGGAGACGATGCACACGCTGAAGTCCCTCGGCATCAAACCGAAGCGCACCATTCGCGCGGTGCTCTTCATGAACGAAGAGAATGGACTGCGTGGCGGCCGCGCGTATTTCGATGCGGTCTCGAAGAACGGCGAATTGCAGAAACACGTTGCCGCGATCGAAACGGATGCGGGTGCAGCGCCGCCGGTTGGATTCACCTCGACGTTGAAAGATGATGCGCTGAAAGGTGCGGTCGCGAAGACGAGCGTGTTGAAGCGCATCGCGAACATCGAGTTCACCACGACCGAGCACACGGGTGCGGATACGTCGCCGCTCACCGGTGCAGGTATCACCGGTTTTGGCCTGACTCCCGATTCACGACATTACTTCGATTTCCATCACACGCCCGCGGACACGCTCGACAAGATCGATCCGAAAGCACTCGCGCAGGACACCGCCGCCGTTGCGGCATTGGCGTACGTGCTCGCGCAGGAAGGGCTGTAGTCAGCCAGCGCAAATGATGCGACGCACGACGCTCGCCGCGGCCTTTGCGCTTCTATCAACGATTCTTTTTTTCGGTTGTGGCGGGCGCGGTGAGCAGAAGGCTGCTGCATCGCGCCCGCCCGTCATCCTCATCTCGATCGACACGTTGCGTGCCGATCATCTGCCGATGTACGGCTACAGGAACGTCGAGACTCCGCATCTCGACGCGCTGCGCCGCGATGGTGTGCTCTACACGTCGGCGTGGTCGCAGGTGCCGCTCACGCTTCCTTCGCACGCGACGGTGTTGACGGGACTCCTGCCGCAGCATCATCGAGTTCGAAACAACATCGGCTACCACCTCGACGCGTCGGTGCCGACCTTGGCGTCTGTTCTTCAGAGTGCCGGTTACGCGACCGGCGGTGCGGTCTCCGCGTATGTGTTGCGCGGCGCGACCGGAATCGGCAGAGGTTTCACTACTTGGGACGATGCCGTTCCGACCACGACCGAAACCGCGTACGGCGCGTTGCAACGTCCTGGCGCCGCGACTGTGCGCGCCGCGCAACAGTGGATCGTGACGAATCAGGCATCGCCATTCCTCGCGTTCGTTCATCTGTTCGAACCGCACACGCCGTATGAACCCGTGGAACCGTTTCGTTCACGATTCGCGAATCCATACGACGGTGAGATCGCAACCGCTGACGCGGTGATCGGCGATCTCGTGAACGATCTCAAGGCGCGCGGCATTTACGATCGTGCGCTGATCATCTTTTTCTCCGATCACGGCGAAGGACTTTCGCAGCACGGCGAACGAGAGCACGGCATCTTTCTGTATCGCGAAACGACGCAGGTGCCGCTGCTCGTGAAACTCCCGAACGGCGAACGTGCCGGCACGACCGTGAGTGAGCCGGTTGGACTCGTCGACGTGATGCCGACTGTGCTCGAAGTGGCGGGTGTGACTGCGCCGAAAAATCTCGACGGCGTCTCACTTCTCGGCAAGCACGATCCGGAGCGGAACGTTTATTCGGAAACGCTTTACCCGCGCATTCACCTCGGTGCGAGCGAACTGCGCGCGCTCTCTTCGCGGCAGTATCGATTCATTCAGGCACCGCGTCCGGAACTCTACGACCTGACAAAAGATCCCCACGAAACGCAGAACGTTCTATCCGACGAACGCCGCGTGTACAGCGCGATGCAGAAGACCCTCGAAGCGTACGGGACGGCGATCGAGATGCCATCGAACATCGATCGCGAAGAGAGTCAAAAACTCGCCGCGCTTGGCTATCTGTCATCGGCACAAAATGCGGCTTCTGGTCCATTGCCTGACCCCAAAGATCGCATTGGCGAAGTCGAAGATCTGGCGAAGGCGAACGATGTCCTGAGAGCGGGTCGTACGAGTGAGGGAATCGCGTTGCTCCGCGACATCGTGAAACGGAATCCCCGCTTCTCGGATGCGTGGAACCAACTCGCCACGACACTGCAGAAAGAGCATCGCCTCGAAGAAGCGGCGGAGGCGTATGCCGGTGCGATTCGCAGCGCTCCGGATGTCGCCGCGGATTTCGCATTGCCACTCGGCACATTGCTCCTGCATCTCGGCCGGCTCGACGACGCGGCCGCACATGCGCGGCTTGCGGAGAAAACGGAGCCCGGACGCGCGCATCTTCTGCTCGCGCTGGTCGCGCTGGCGCGTCGTGATCCGCGAACCGCAACCGCGGAAGCGCAGCAGGCGCGGAACGACGCCACGGCATACTCCGACGCGTCCGTACTGCTTGCTGCACTGGCGATGCAAGACGATCGTGTGGACGAAGCGTCGTCGCTGCTCGATGCCGCGGAAGCGAAAGCGCGCGAGCTTCACAGCGGTCCGGTGAAGTCGCTCGAGAGCGTACGCGCAGGCGTGTATCTGAAGCGCGGACGACCCGCTGACGCCGTGGCCGCACTGCGTCGCGCGATCTCCGCGTTTCCCGACGATCGCTCCGCGTACGCACAACTCGCCGCGCTTTACGCCTCTGCGGGTAGCCGCGCGAACGCCAATGCGGTGCTCGATGAATTGGTGCGCGCGAACCCCGATTCCGCGACGCAAAGGTTCGTCGCGGAACTGCGCGCGCAGCTCGGCCGATGAGTCACGCGCGACGGTTTCCATTAGCGATGGAAGCGGTGTCGATTCAATAGTCCGTGCGTGGGATTCAAAATCCCGGATTGTTCGGGCTTGACGCGTTTCACGAAGTCGAGGCAAACTTCTTGTCAACGCTCAGCTTACAATCGTCGACAGAACCGCGTCCGCGCGGCATATGATCGGCAACCATTCGGCAATCGTTCAATCAAGGGACAAGGAGATGACTATGCAGAGATTTCGTTCGCCTCTCGCTTTGCTGGCCCTCATCCTCGCGCTCGCGCCGCTTTCGGTGTTTGCGCAGGGGTTTCAGGTCGGTAGCATTGCGGGAACCATCACGGACAATACTGGCGGCGCCCTGCCTGGCGTGACCGTCACGGTCACGAACACCGAGCGCGGCGTCAGCCGCACCGAGGTTACGGACCCGCAGGGCCGTTATCGTTTCGCGAACCTGCCGCTCGGACCGTATCGCGTTGTAGCTGCGCTGGAAGGTTTCCAGAACGCCGCAAAGACCGGGATCCAGGTGCAGGCGGAAAAGACGTCGTTGACCGACCTCACGCTCGGTCTTGCGGCGACGACCGAGGCCATCACGGTTACGGCCGAAGCACCGGTTGTCGATCCGACGAACGTTGCGCAGACCACGAACGTCTCGACCGAAGAGTTCGAGCGCGCGCCGGTCGGCCGCTCGTATCAGTCGATCGTTCGTCTCGCGCCTGGCGTGGTCGGTGGCTCGAACCCGAACACGAACGGCTCGCTCTCGTCGTCGAACCAGTTCCTGTTCGACGGTGTTGATACCACCGATCCGACCACGGGTACGTTCGGTGCGAACATCAACTTCGAAGCGATTCAGGAAGTCAACGTTCTCACCAGCGGCGTGTCCGCTGAATACGGCCGCGCCACCGGCGCGTTCGTCAACGTCATCACCAAGTCCGGCACGAACGACATCAACGGTTCGGTCAAAGCCATCGTCATCAACGACGACTGGAATGCCGACAACAAGACCGTCAACATGGCCACGGGTGCGTCGCTGCAGCGCACGAAACTCGACCACAACAACATCCGCTACTCGGGCACCCTCGGTGGACCGATCTGGCGTGATCACGTCTGGTTCTTCGGCGCGTACGACCAGTACGAGCCGCTCGGCTCGCGCCTGAGCACCTTCGTCACGAACGAAGAGTTCTCGTCGAACCCCTATCAGCAGTTCGAAAACTACCGCGTGACCGCACAGCTCACGCCGTCGCACCAGATCTTCGGCAAGTACTCGACCGATCCGTACACCGGCATCGTTCGCAATGACTACTCCGCTTCGGGCGGCGACCTCTACGCGCTCGTCACGCAGGATCAGGGTGGCGACCAGTGGGTTGCTCAGTACTCCGGCGTTTTCGGCAGCAAGGTCTCCGCGGAAGCGATGATCTCGAAGAACACCAACGGTATCCAGGTCGGCAACTACAAGGCCCCGGGTCCCTTTGATAACGGTTCGGCGGTTTACGACTTCAACAGCGGCCGTTACCAGAACGGTCTCTACTTCGCCACCCGCGACAACGTCACGCGTCCGCGCGACCAGTTCGCCGCTGCCGCCAGCTACTTCACGACCACTGGCTCGATGACGCACGACATCAAGGTCGGTATCGACCGCCAGGAAATCGAATCGACGTCCGCGTACTCGTACACGAACAACCGCGCGTACAACATCTTCTTCGACAGCACGACCTACACGATGGAAAAGAACCGTACCGACGGTGAGCAGTATCGGTACGACTTCGTCGACGCTGGTCCGCAGACCTCGAAGGGCAAGATCGACTCGCTCTTCCTCCGCGACAAGATCAACATCGGTCGCTTCTACCTCGAAGCGGGTCTCCGCTACGAAATGCAGGACGGCCAGAACGACGTCGGTGCTGACGTTGTCGACGCGTCGTCGCTCGCGCCGCGCTTCTCCGGTTCGTACGATCTGAAGGGCAATGGCCGCTCGCTCGTTACCGCCAGCGCCGGCCGCTTCTATGACTTCATCCTCCAGGGCTTCGTCGACAGCTACGCGCAGACGGTTCAGCGCGGCGTTTATGACGTTTACATCTGGAACGTTCCGACGCAGGCGTGGGACTTCAGCGAGCACGTCGATCTCGGCGGTGCAAGCATCAGCCCGAACCTGGGCCTCGAAGCTCCGTACGTTGACGAGTACACCATCGGCTTCCAGCAGCAGCTCGGCGCCTCCATGGGCGTTGGCGCTCGCCTGATCTACCGCAACTGGGGCAACTTCATCGACGACGTTCGTTCGTTCTCGTCGACCGGCGCGACCCAGACCAGCTACATCAACACCGATGACGCGGAGCGCACCTATCGCGCACTGCAGCTCTCGTTCGACAAGCGTTTCGCGAACAACTGGTCGTTCCTCGCGAACTACACCTACTCGCGCGCACGCGGCAACCACTTCGGCTCCACGTCGTCCAACGTCTTCAACTTTGCGGGTGAAACCTGCCGCATCGCTGCCGACGCTTCGCCGACCGCGCCTGCTGGTCGCCTGATCCCCTGCGACGAAGTCATCGCCAGCAGCAAGGGCACCGCTTCGTATGACTACCCGCACGTGCTGAAAGCCCTCGGCGTGTATTCGCACGCGGTTGGTCCGGTCAACCTGTCGTTCGGTCTCGGCGGCGAGTATGACTCGGGTCAGACCTACAGCAAGACCACTTCGGCAGCGGTTCTCCGCCCGGGTACGTCGACCGCTTCCGGTCAGACTCTGACCTACTACTACGATGGCCGTGGCTCCGAGCGCCTGGGTTCGACCTGGACCGCGGACACCTCCATCGAAGCGACCTACGGACTGTTCCACGGCATCGAGGTCGGTCTGAAGGGCGAAATCTTCAACATCACCGACAACCAGAACGGAATCGCGACGAGCGACGAAGCCTGGTGCAACAACACGGCGACGGCAGCGTCCACCGCGGCCTGCACGACGACCCAGAGCCGCCTCGGCATCCAGCGCGCGCTTTCGCAGTACCAGGCGCCGCGTAACTTCCGCCTGACGGCCCTGATCCGCTTCTAAGCGGGTTTGTGATCGAATGCCTCGAGCCCCGGCACGGTTTCGTGCCGGGGCTTTTTTGCTTTAGTCGCGTGCACACGGAACAATGAGAGTCACCATGAAAAACAAACTATCCCTGACGTGCCTGGCGCTCGCGCTCTGTCTCGGAAGTTCCGCGGTTTTCGCACAAAGCGAAGACTGGTCGGATTCTCCCGAGGCTTACTTCCTCACAGCCAAAGAACGCACCGAGTGGCTCACTCTGCGTTCACAGGCAGACCGCGATGCCTTCAAAGCGAAATACTGGGCGCGTCGCGATCCGACTCCCGCGACGGCGCAGAACGAGTTCCGCGACATCGTGCAGCAGCGCATCCGCTTCGCCAACGAGCGATTCAAAATCGGCGACAGCGAAGGCGCTCGTAGTGCGCGCGGATTTGCGTTCATCGTGTTCGGCGCGCCATCGCGCACGCGCGAGACCGCGGGCGTGCGGCCGGGCGGTGACACGATCTCGCGAGGCGCCGCGGTGCCGCCGCGCGCGCAGGTGACTGGCGGTAACGACGGACTTGAGTCGACGGTCGTGTGGCGGTATGAGCGCGACAAGGCGGCGAAGATCCTCGAAGCACTCGGCCGTCCTTCGCTCGATCTCACGTTCTACATCGAACCGGAACGTCATCGCGATCGCTTCGAAGTCGAAGGTCTCCCGCGCGAGCTCGCCGCAATCATCGCGGAGAAAACGATCCTCAATCCCGACGCGGCAGCGCCGGCATCGTCTGCTCCTTCTGTCGCAATCCGTCCGCTGACTTCGGCGGCTCTGTCGTCCACGGCGCTTTCCGCCGAGGCGGCAGCGGCTCTTGCCGTGGAGAATGTCGAATCACGCGTGAAGTTCGGCTACGCGTCGCTGCTCGACAAACGTCAGATCGCTGCATGGTTCTTTGTTCCAGCCTCGGCGAACGTCTCGTCTCCAAAGATCGTTGCGTCGCTGACGGGTGACGACAACGCCGCGTCGTCGCTCACGCTCGATGCACTCGCGACGAATGAGTTGCTCGCGTCCGAAGGCGGCACGACGTACGGCGTGCGATTCCCAATGCCGGCACCCGGCGCCTACAGCGGCACATTCGCGCTGATGGACGGTGGTCGATTCGTGGCGAATGGACGAATCGCGAAACTGACCGTTCCGCCGTCGTCTGACTTCGGGATCTCGAACGTGATGACGACCGGTGGAGTCGAAGCGCCGACGTCCAACAGCGCGACGTTCAACTGGGGCGATGTGCAGATCCTGCCGCGAGCAGACAACACGTTCCGCATCAACGAGTCCGTCTGGTATTTCGTGCAGGTTGCGAATCCGTCTGATGCCGCGAAGCTGCTCGTCGACGTGCGGTTGCGTGGCGCATCGCCTGTGCCGACGCCAGCGCGCGGACCTGCCGAGGCGGGAAAGATTGGCGACAACCTTTATCTCATCGGCCGCGAGCTGCCGCTGATGGCACTCAAGCCCGGCGCGTACTCGCTGTACGTGACGGTCGTGGATGGCGCGAACGAAAAAGTATCGCGCTCCGACTTCACGGTCGTCG
The DNA here is from genome assembly GCA_051953135.1 of Thermoanaerobaculia bacterium. Taxonomy (GTDB): domain Bacteria; phylum Acidobacteriota; class Thermoanaerobaculia; order Gp7-AA8; family Gp7-AA8; genus QHVT01. The sequence continues at coordinate 13,865 of JBQCJC010000131.1, forward strand.
GACCAAACTAGTGAAGAAACCGAGGTGATCGGCGTGGCCAATCACCTCGGAACTTTCACTGGCGGTTTAGCGTGTCGCAAACCGCCGCCTCGCTTCTTGTTCGATCGCCGCGGCGGATTCGCGATCTCCCGCACTAGCGAAGGACGTTGCGATTGCAGCGTAGGCTTGCGGGAACGGATAACGATCGAGTAATTGCCGCGCGAGCTCGCGTGCTTCGGCTGCTCGCTGATGTTCGACGAGGTACACCACGATGTTTCGCCACGCCGATGGATCGTCCGGGAACAATCTCAGTTCCTCGCGAAACGCCTGCTCTGCTTCGCGATCACGTCCAAGCCGAATGAGAATCACGCCACGCGTCGCGTGAAGGTTTCGCAGCGGACGATGATTCTCCGTCGCGACTTTCGCTCCATCATCGAGTGCTTTCAGTGCGGTTGGGAAATCATTCTTCGCGATTGCGGCCTGCGCGAGCAGCGTGTACGGAAGCGGACGTCGCGGATCAGCGGCGATCGCGAGTTGTGATTCTTTCGCCACGCCAGCGAAGTCGCGATGCGCGAGTGCGAGTCTCGCCAACACCGCGTGCGCTTCGGCTGGCCGGCTGCGCATTGCGAGCTCGGCGTGTGCGCGCGCATCAGCATCCTGGCCACCGCGTGCGGCAAGATCGGCGATGCGGATCGCGAGCTCGTCGACGGCCGAAGGATTGTTTGCGAGCGAACGCTTCGCAACGGCCAACGCTTCGGGAACGCGCCCAAGGTTCGACAGTGAATCGATTTGCAAAAGCCAGAGATCGATCAGCTGCGGATTCTTCTCGAGCACGGAAGGCGCCGCCGCGATGACGAGATCGAATCGCTGCTGTTCGAAGAGCGTGGTGATTCGCCGACTCTCGCGATAGACATTCACCTGATCGCGAGGATCCAGTCGCGATTCTGATGTCGAACGCGATGAGCCGACATAGCCGAGTGCCGCGAGCTTACGCGCTTCTTCTTCGCTGATCGGCGAAGTCGGCTGCACGGGCACGATGCGCGGTTCGAGCGCCTGATTCATCGCCGTTCGTTCACGACGATATTCGGCCGACACATCCTTCGTTTCGGCAGGATCTGTGGCCAGCGAGAACAGCTCACTTCTCGTCCCGCGGATGAGATGAAAGTCTCCTGCGATCACCGAGTGGAGATCGTTCCATCCCATGTGTAGGCTGGGGAAATACGTTTCGGCGAACAGATTCCGCGCCGGCGTGGTGGATCCAAGCGACAACAGCGAGACTGCGCCGGAGCTCAACGACGGCTGATTCGTGAGAGTCGGAAAAACGTCGATCAATTGCGCGGGCGTTTCCACGGTGTCGCCTGCGCGTGTGCCGTGCGGCAACTTGACGATAAGCGGAACTTGAATCGATTCGCGATAGAGCAGCAGCCCGTGTTCGTCTTCGCCGTGATCGCCGAGTCCTTCACCATGATCCGAAAGCAACACGATCGTTGCGTTGTCGTAGAGGCCCTGCTGTTTGAGAAATTCGAAGAAGCCCGCGAGCAGTGAATCCGATGTCGCGATCTCGCCATCGTACGGCGACGCGTAGCGGCTGCGGAATGGCTCGACGGGTGTGTAAGGCGTGTGTGGCTCGTAGAGATGCAGAAAGAAGAAGGTCTTCTGCGATGGATTTGCACTCAGCCACTTCTGCGCGCTGGCGATCGTGTCAGCGCCCGAGCGCTGAATGTCGGTCATCGTGCGATCGCCACCCGTGCTCGCGAAGGCGTCGTCGTAAAAATCGAAACCACGCGACAGGCCTGTTGCACCACGCATCGGATACGCGGAGACCGCGGCTCCGGTTCGATATCCGAGTTTGCGCAGATGCTCCGCGAGCGTCTCGATTCCGTCGCGGAGATGGAATCCCGCGTTGTCGTGCACGCCCGTCTCGTCGGGAAGTTTGCCGGTGAGAATCGTGGCGTGTGAAGGGAGTGTCAGCGGCGAGTGCGCATACGCACGCGTGAACAGAATCGAATCCGCGCGCAACGCATCGATCGCGGGCGTTTCGACGTTTCGATATCCGTAGATCGGAAGATGATCGGACCGCAGTGTGTCGATGGAGATGAGGATGACGGGACCGCTCGTCACTGCCACGCTTTCGCGCGAAGGCGAGCACGCGAGCATCATGACGGCGAGAAGAATCGCGATCGAAGGAACGTTGCGGATCACGCGCGCGGCGCCTCGGCCATCTGCAGTTGCACGAGCCAGGTCATGCGCGAAAGTGTACTTTTCTTTCTGCATGCAACGCATCGTCATCGACACGTGGATCGCTGCACCGATCGAGCGCTGCTTCGATGCGGCGCGCGATCTCGATTTGCACGTGCGTTCTGCAGCACACACGAACGAGCGCGCGGTCGCGGGACGCTTGTCAGGATTGATCGAGCTCGATGAAGAAGTGACGTGGCGCGCGCGACACCTCGGCGTGATGCAGCACTTCACCGCGCGCATCACTGCATTCGATCGGCCGCGACACTTTCAGGACACGATGCAACGCGGCGCGTTTCGATCCTTCGTGCACGATCACTTCTTCGTCGAAGAACGCGGCGGCACGACGATGACTGATGTTGCGGTTTTCTCCGCGCCGCTCGGCATTCTCGGACGCGTTGCGGAAGCGCTCGTGCTGCGCGCGTACATGACGCGGTTTCTTGCGCGACGCGCACGAATCCTCAAGGAAATCGTCGAAGCGGGTTACTGATTCGCGCCGAGCTTCTCGAGTGTTTCGGCGAGTGTGCCGCGCACGTTGAGCGTGTCGCCGTTCACGAGCTTCAACGTTGTGCCGATGCCGCCGCGGCCGGAATCGAATTCCTGCGCGAGCGCGACGTGCTCGGGATTCACGGCGACGATCGTGCTGCTGAGCGTTTGCAATTGTACGAATCGCGTCATGCGCGAGAGTGTAGCGAACCGGACCGCGCGCTGCTCAGAGTCCGAGCTCTCGTCGTGTTTTGTCCGCGAGTTGCCGCGTGACGCCGCTCGCGTTGTTATGCGTCATCGCCGCAATAGTCGCGCGTGCATCGTCGCGCCGATTCATGACGACGTAGACGATCGCCAGTCGCGCGTACGCGGTCGAGTCGGAAGGAAATGCAGTGATCGCGCGACGCAGCGCTGCCTCCGCTTCGGCATATCGCTGCGTGCGTGCGAGCGCATCGCCGCGCGTTGAATCGAGCGCTTCGACCGGTTCCGCTGCTTCCGCGTGTGCGCGCTGCTGCGTGCGATCGAGCTCCTGCAATGCTGCATCGATCTGCCCGGTCTCGACCATCGTCTGCGCGAGCACGACTGAAGCGGCGAGATGCGTTCCCGATTCCTTCTGCGCCGCGAGTGCTTCGTTGCGCGCGGTTGCGTAATCCTTTCGTGCGAGTGCAACGCGAGCGAGCAGCAAGTGCGCGCCACCAGGATTCACTTTCGCTCCGACTTCGGCTTGCTTCGCGGCTTCATCGAGATTGCCGAGGCGCAGAAGAATGCCGCCGCGCGACAATGCGAATTCGCCCGCGAGCTCGACGGCGTGCACGATCGCTTGCCGATACGCTTCGGATGCTTCTTCGTACATGCCGCGATGCTCGAGTAGCAGTGCGAGCTGATTCCACGCGTCCGTGAAGCGCGGATTCTTTGCGACGATCGCGCGATACGCGGCGGTGGCGCGATCGAGCTCGCCCTGACGTTCGAGCTCCGCTGCTTCGGACATCGCGGCGATCTCGCCGATGCGATCTTTCGGATCCGGCAGCGGCTCGTTGCTGTTCGTCGTTTGCGACGAGGAGAGATAGCCGAGCGCCGCAAGTTTCTTCGCTTCTTCGGGATCGATGCGCGACGGCATTTGCAACTCGCCGGCGTGTTGATCGAGCGCGCTCTTCATCGCGTGATACACGCGACGCTGGTCATTGATGATGTTGGTTTTTTCGCGCGGATCGTTGGCGTGATCGTAAAGCTCGGGCCGCGGCGCCTGAATGAATTGATACTGATTGTCCTGCAGCGAGCGCAGTTCACTCCATCCGAGGTGAATGCGCGGATACATCGTCTCGCTGTAAATCTGACGAGACGCATTCGCGTTTCCGAGCAGCGATTGTCCATCGAGTTTCGCCGGTAACTTCGCGCCCGTGACTTCTGCGATCGTTGGAAGGATGTCGACGAGACCGACTGGGTCCGTGCGTGTTTCGCCGGCTTTCTGCGCGTTCGGAAGTTTGACGAGCAGCGGAACGTGCGTTGCTTCGCGATAGAGAAAGATGCCGTGCTCGGGCTCTCCGTGCTCGGACAATCCTTCGCCGTGATCGCCGAAGACGATGATCAGCGCGCGATCGTAAATGCCGCGTTGTTTGAGATCGGCGAGGAACTCGCCGACGATTTCATCGACCGTCGCGATTTCTCCGTCGTACGGCGACGATGCGTATGTCGTGCGGTATGGCTCCGGCGGCGTGTACGGCGCGTGTGGTTCGAACAGATGCAGGAAGAGCAGGAACGGCTTGTCGTTCCCGTGTTGCGAAAGCCATTGCTTTGCGATGTCGGTCGATTGCTTGCCGGGACGCTGCAGCATTCCGGTCGGAACGCCTTGTCGATTGCTGATTGCATCGTCGTAGAAATTGAATGCGCGATTCAGTCCCGTGCTCGCGCGTAACACGTACGAGCTCACAACGGCGCCGGTGTCGTAGCCGTCATCACGCAACATGCTCGACAGCGTCGGAACGCTTTCGCCGAGTCGGTAGCCGATGTTGCTGCGCACCCCGTTATTCGCGGGCAGCAGACCGGTGAAGACCGTTGCGTGTGACGGCAGCGTGAGCGGCACGTGCGCCCATGCGGAAGTGTAGAGAATCGAATCCGCGCGCAGCGCGTCGAGATGCGGCGTCTTCACCGCGTCGTAGCCGTACATCGGCAGATGATCGGCGCGTAGCGTGTCGATCGAGATGAGGATGACCGGCGCGTCTTTGCCCGCGTTCGCAATGCGGTGTTCTCCACCGCAACCAAACAGCGTGACGACAGCGCACGCGATCCAGCATTTCAAGCTTCGCATTCGCGGCGGGCAACAGAGGTGCCTTGAGAGAAATGCCGTTTCAGCGGAAACAAAAAGCCCCGGCTTGCGCCGGGGCTTTCGTTGTTGCGATGAAGCGGGGAATTAGAAGCGGAAACCAACCTGGAAGCGCCACGTGCGCGGCGTCTGGTAGGACGTCGAGCTGGCCGGCTTGCCGAAGTTGGCACCCTTCTGCCAGTTTGCACCCATCGTGGTGCAGGTCGCGGCGGCCGCGCCCTGCGGGCACTCGATCGGAGCCGAGGTGGTACCCGGATCGAATTCCTTGAAGGCGGCGGAGTTGTACGCCGTCGTCACGGAGGTGTTGACCGCGGTCACCACATCGTTGTTGAAGACGTTCAGCACTTCGCCGATCGCGAAGATCTCGAACTGGCGAATCGGGTAGCTGTAGTTGAGCGCGAAGTTCGTGGAGTGAACGTCCGGCATCTTGTACTGGCCACGCTTGCTGAAGTAGTACGTCACGCCATCCGGCGGGTTGATGTAGGTGGCGCTGGCCGGGAGGTACTTGTCGTAGTACGGCTCGAGCCAGGCGGTACCGACGGCCGAGTAGTTCCAGCCGCTGTCGAAGTTGTGGAGCAGTGAAACGTTCACGTTTCCGAGGAACTGCGGGACCGGCACGTCATAGCCGACCCACGCGCGGGCGCGGTGGCGCTGATCCTGCGCGAGGTAACCCTCAGGCGCGGTGGACGCGAAGTTGCGGAGCTCCGGATAGTTGATCGCGGGCGGCGCATTGCCGACCGTACCGCTGGTGGCCGATTCCTGCGTGTCGTTGCCCTTGAGCGTCGAGTACGTGTAGTTCATACCGACGTTGAAGCGGCGCGGGGTCCAGTTGGCCTGGAGCTGAACACCACGGTACTTACGGGTGATGTCGTTCGTGTTCTCGACGATGGCGACGTCGTGGCCGATGCCGAGCGGATCGTTCTGCTGCGGCGTCGAAGAGTCGATGCGGAAGGCGTAGAAGTCCTTCCAGTCGCGCGCGACGAGGTCGACGCGGGTCACGAAGTTCGTGAACCACTGCGCGCCGTAGCCGAGGGTGATTTCGCTGACGTACGGGGAGCTCAGCGAGTTGGAGATGCGCGTGTCGTAACCCGGGACCGAGTGACCGCTGTTCGGGCGGAGGAGGCTCAGGTTGTCCGGACCGCACTTACCGTTGGAGTCGCACTGGCTGTAGAACCACTGTTCCACGATCGCGAGAGCCGCGCGCGTGTCGACGAGCTGATTCTGCGGAGTGCCGGCCGGGTTGATCGCCGGACCACGATAGAGGTAGTAGATGTATCCCGGGCTGCCGGCCGAAGCCGACGCGGTACCCGGACCGTCGACGATGCGCGACGCGTACTGCGCGTACGACGCGGTGAAGCGGTGACGGCCGTCGCCCTTCGGATCGAACGTGGCGTTCAGGCGCGGGGTGATCTTGCTGTCATCCGAAACCTTGTTGCCCGAACCGTCGGTCGCGTCGTTCTTGTCGTAACGCGCGCCGAGGCTGAACGACCAGTGCGAGTTGAGGTCCCAGCGGTCGTTGACGAAGAGCGCCTGGCTGCCAAGATCGCTCTCGTTCTGCTGCAGCGTGAAGATCGGGGTCCAGACGAGGAACGTCGCTGCCGACGTGCTCACGTTGTTGCCGCAAGCGGTGCCCGGGGGGCAGATCGTCGGATAGATGACGCCGTTGTAGCGCGCGGCGCTGTTGACGAACAGACGGAAGTTCGAACCCGACTGATAGTTGTTGGCGAAGCGGTGCTCGGAGAAGTTCTCGATGCCCGCGACGAGGTCGTGGTTGCCGAGGCCCTTGCTGCTGACGAAGTGATGCGACTTGACGGCCCAGGAGTCGTTCGAGCGCGTTTCTTTGTCGCAGACGCCGCAGAAGGTCGGCAAGTTCCAGCGCGCGCTGCCGTCAGCACGGTTGCGGACGATCGTGCCGCGCACGAAGTCGGTGAACTGCGAGCCGTTGCCGTTCGCAACGCCCCAGTCCATCGCGTTGTAGCGCGCTTCGACGAGCCAGTTGTTCGTGAGCGAGCCGTTGTAGAAGAAGGTCTTCAGCTCCTGCGGATCTTTACGATTCGAGAGCTGCTCGAGGTCGTACGAAGTCGTGGTGAAGACGGCGCCCGTCTGGGTGCTGTCGCCATCGAAGTACGAAGCCGACACGTTGTGGCGCGGGGTGATCTGGCCGGTGAGCTTGATCTCCCAACGCTTGGCATCGGTGGACGTCGCGAAGTCGAGCGACTGACGAGTCGCGTCGCCCGCGGGAACGGCGCGGAGTGCGCGCTGCTGGTCGCTCTTGGTCTTACGGCCGTTGGCGAAGAACCACAGACGGTCGCGAAGCACGTAGCCGCCGAAGGTTGCTTCGTAAACGGAGTTGAGTTTGTCGATGAGCTTCGTGTTCGCGGCGAGCTGGCCAGGGGTGCGCTCCTGCCAGGAGGGGTTCGTGAGCGAGTCACGGAACGAGCCGCTGAATTCGTTGCCGCCCGACTTGGTGATCGAGTTCACGACGCCGCCGGTGAATCCGCCGTATTCCGCGGAGATCGCGCCGGTGAGGACCGTCGTTTCCTGAATGGCGTCTTCGACGTAGAGGTCGAGAGCCTGGTGACGCACGTTCTCGGTGATGGCGACGCCGTTGACCATGACGAGGTTGTCATAGCCCGGGCTGCCCGAGATCGAGAGCTGGCCGGCCGAGAAGGTGTTGTCGTTGACGCCCGGAGCGAGCAGCGCGGCCGCGAGCACGGTGCGGCCGGTCGGCAGTTCGTCCAGGAGCTCGCTCTTGACGTTCGACGAAACCGAGGGGGTTTCGAGAACCGTCGGAGCCGTAG
>JBQCJC010000132.1:0-3601 GCA_051953135.1 Thermoanaerobaculia bacterium
CGATAACGTAGTTACGTCGCGACGCTCTCCAGCTCTTCCTTCTCTTTCGAAAGCGTTTCCCACTTGCCGTACAGCAAGTCGATCATCGACTTCAGATCCTGATTCTGCTGCTGAATCTTTTTCACGCGATCGCCGTCGCGAAACACTTCTTCGCTGCAGAGCAGCAGATCATTGCGCTCGCGATCCGATTCCGCCGAAGCGATTCGCGCTTCCAGCGCCGCAATCTCTTCATCGATCTTCTTGATGCGCTTCGCGCGCTGACGCTGTTCATTGCGATCGACGTGACTCTGCGGCGGCGGCGCGGGTGCAGGAGTTGGTTTCGGTGCAACAGGCGCAGGCGCGTGAGGCAAATCGACTTGCGAGACCGGCTGCGCGGTTCCGGCTTTGAACTGTTCCACGAGTTCCGAGTACGTCCCGCGATACACCTCGGCATGTCCATCCTCGACGAGGATGACGTTCTCCGCGACGCGATCGATGAAGTAGCGATCGTGCGAAACCACGATCAACGCGCCGGTGAAATTCTCGAGCGCGTCTTCGAGAGCTTCGCGCGTGTAGACGTCGAGATGGTTCGTCGGCTCGTCGAGCAGCATCACGTTGCCGCCGACGTACATGATCTTCGCGAGCGCCAATCGTCCCTTCTCACCGCCGGACAAATCGCGCGTCTTCTTGAACACGTCTTCGCCGAAGAACGAAAACTGGGAGAGATACGTGCGCACCTCTTCCTCGGTCTGCGTGTGATCGAGATCCCACACTTCGTCGATCACGTTGCCGTTCGGCTTCAGATCGCCGAGGGTCTGATCGTAGTAGCCGACGCGAATGGCGTGACCGTAATTCACCGCGCCCGAGAACGGAGGAATGCGACCCGCGAGCGTCTTGAGCAACGTCGATTTGCCCGAGCCATTCGGCCCCATGATCGCGTAGCGCTCACCGCGGCGAATCTGCAGCGAGAACGCCTCGACGACTTTGCGCTCGCCCCAGCCCGCGCTGAGACGATCGATCGTCATCGCAACGGCGGACGAACGACCACCTGCATCGAGATTGAATTTCGCGAGCGTCTCGTCGGTCTCAGGACGCTCGAGCTCTTCGATCTTGTCGAGCATCTTGCGACGCGACTTCGCCTGCTTCGTCTTTTGTCCAGCGAGATTGCGGCGGATGAAATCCTGCGTTTCGGCGATGAACTCCTGCTGCCGCTCGTAATCCTTCGCCATCTTCTCCATGCGCTCGGCGCGCTGCTGGAGAAACTTCTCGTAGTTGCCGTGATACTCGACGAGCTTTCCGTGCGCGAGCTCGACGATCTTCGAGACGGTGCGATTGAGAAACGTTCGGTCGTGCGAGATCAGCAGGTACGAGCCTTTGAACTCCTGCAGAAACTCTTCGAGAAACTCGATGCCTTTGAGGTCGAGATGGTTCGTCGGCTCGTCGAGCAACAGCAGATCGACTTTCGTCAGCAGCACGCGCGCGAGCATCGCGCGGTTCTGCTGACCGCCGCTAAATTCGACGATCGGACGTTCCCACTCTTTCTTGTCGTTGAAGCCGACTCCGGAGAGGACGCGTTCGACTTCCGCGTGCAGCGTGTAGCCGTCGGCGTGCTCGAATTCGTTTTGCAGCGACGCATACTTTTCGAGCAGCTTCTCGTGCTCGGCCTCGGATTTCGATTGATCCGCGAGGTCATGCTCGATCGCGCGCATCTTGCGCTCGATCGCGAGCACGTTGCCGAACGCGGTCTCGACGAAATCGAAGAGCGACATTCCCGGCTCGGCATGAAGATGCTGGCCGACGTGACCGATGGTCAACCCCGAGGCGCGGACGATCTGGCCGCGATCGACTTCTTCCTGCTTGAGCAGGAGACGGAAGATCGTCGTCTTGCCGGCGCCATTGCGGCCGACGAGTCCGACGTGCTCGCCGGGATTGTGCTGCCACGTGACGCCTTTCAGGACGTCGTGGGGGCCATACGATTTTTCGACGTTATCGAAACGGTAGAGCATGCGGCCTACTTGAAGGCTTTCGGGACTTTCGTCATTCCTCGCACGTCGATCGCGCTGTTGGACTCGAGCTGGATCGGAAAGTCGCGCAGCGCGACGGCAACATCGCGGTAGAGCTGGCCAACCCACAACGGCGCCTCGGGATGCACGATCGCGCCGCGCGCACGAAGGTCATTCGGCGCGATGATGACGTTCACGCGCGAAGGTCCGGTCTCGGCAACGAGAGTGAAGAGTTCTTCGATCGCGGGATCGCCTAATGCGACGCAACCGATTGAGACGTTCTTGCCGTGGACGAAGATGTCGCCGCCGAGTCGCGTGCGGCCGTCGCGCTTCGCCATCGCCAGATCGAACGCATTCGGATAGCTGACTTTCATCGACAAGTGGTAGCTGCTGTTCGGATTCAGATGCTCGATCCGATACACGCCCTCCGGCACCTGCGAATCGCCTTCACGCAACTTCGGGCCGGCGTGTCCGCTCGCGGCGAGAATCGGGTACTCGCGAATGAATCGCCATCCGCTCTTCGCGTCGCGCGACCAGAGCGCGAATCGCCTCTCATTCTTGAACACGAGAAAGGCGATGTCTTTCGGCGGATACGCGACGCCGGCTTTGATGAAGTGCGGCTTCAACCGCGCTCGCGCGTCAGGACCATAGTTCGCGAGAACGTCCGCAACGGTGCGTGGTCCTGTGATTCGCAACAGCAGCGGATACCAGAGTCCACGGCCGAAGGCGATGAAGGCGCCCATGCCCACGACGAGGATGGCCAATATGACAACGAGACTATGACGCGTGCGCACGCTGCTAAATTACGCGGATGCGTTTAGCCGTCAACATCGATCACATCGCCACGATCCGCGAAGCACGCAAGACGAATGAGCCGGATCCGGTCGCCGCCGCGGTTCTTTGCGAGCTCGCGGGCGCACAGGGAATCACGGTGCATCTGCGCGGAGACCGGCGTCACATTCAGGACCGCGATGTGGAGTTGTTGCGGCGAACGGTGACGACGCATCTGAACATCGAGATGGCAGCGACGTCGGAGATGATCCGGATCGCGCAGACGGTGAAGCCGCATCAAGTGACGCTCGTACCGGAACGGAAGGACGAGGTGACGACCGAGGGCGGGCTGGATGTGGTGCTGCACGCGGGGAATGTCGATAAGACGATTCAGCAGTTGCTGGACGCGCGCATCGATGTGTCGGTGTTCATCGATCCGGATCTGGAGCAGATTCGTCAGGCGCACAAGCTGAAGGCGCCGAAAATCGAGCTGAATACTGGGAAGTACGCGGATGCCTTCGGCGGCGCGGGCTCAGGGAACTCGTGGACGCAGGAGTTGGAGAAGATCGCGACGGCTGCGCGCGCGGCAAAGAAGCTGGGGCTGACGGTGCTGGCAGGTCACGGGCTGACGTATCGGAATATCGATGGGATCGCAACGATCCCGGAGATCGAGGAGCTGAATATCGGGCACTCGATCATCTCCCGCGCAGCGTTCGTGGGATTGGATGCCGCGGTGCGAGAAATGATCGCGCTGGTGCGCAATCCGCGAAGACTACCCTCGGTGAAGTAAGTGGAGCGGCGGGCTCTTAGCCCGCCTGTTCAAATATTCGGCGGGCTAAGAGCCCGCC
>JBQCJC010000133.1:0-17041 GCA_051953135.1 Thermoanaerobaculia bacterium
CTCACCGAACGCATCCTCGACGCACTGCCGCACGCGCTCATGAATCGCAACATCCCACCCGGCGACGGCGGCATCGCGTTAGGTCAGGCCGTCATCGCCAACGCTCTCGCGCATCCATCACGAACGATCAACGAAGCATCGGAGCTCACCACATGTGTTTAGGCGTTCCCGGCAAAATCATCGACATCAACGACAGCATGGCCACGGTCGACTTCTGGGGCGTGCGCCGTCAGGTCTGTATCGACATCGTCGATGAACCCGTGACCGTCGGCGACTACATCCTCAATCACGTCGGCTTCGCCATTCGCCGCATCCCGCCCGAGACCATCGCCGAAACGCTCGCGCTCTACGAGCAGCTGATGGAAGAGAACGACATGGATGTGATGGCCGCGGACGTGCGCGGAGAAATCGAGGCCGCGCGTGAGTGAGCTCAAGTTCCGCGATCCCGCGATGGCGAAACACCTCGCCGAAACACTCGTGCATTTGATGCAGGAGATCGGTCGTCCTGTCGCAGTGATGCACGTTTGCGGCAGTCACGAACAAGCCATCGCGAAGTTCGGATTGCGCTCGCTCTTCCCGAAAGGGCTCGACGTGATCATGGGACCCGGTTGTCCCGTGTGCGTGACCGACGTTCCCGAAGTCGATGAAGGTGTCGTGCTCGCGCGACAAGGTGTTCGCATTGCGACCTACGGCGACATGCTGAAAGTCCCGGGCACCGTGCAATCGCTCGCCGACGCCCAAGCCGACGGCGCCAAGATCGACGTCATCTACTCGCCGTCGCAGGTCGTCGATCTCGCACGCGGCACCGACGAAGAGATCGTGTTCTTCGCGACCGGCTTCGAAACCACTGCCGTTGCGACCGCGGCAATCGTCACGAACGATCCGCCGAAGAACCCCTCGATTCTCTCCGCGCACAAATACATCCCGCCGGTGATGGAGATCGTCAGCGAGATGCCGGAGTCGCGCGTCGAAGGATTTCTCGCCGCGGGACACGCGGCGACGATCACCGGCTGGGCCGTGTTCGAGCCATTCGTCGAGCGTCACAAAGTGCCGGTCGTTGTCGCCGGTTTCGAGCCGCTCGACATCCTCGCGGGCGTCGTCGAGCTCGTGAAACTCATTCGCGACAACGAGGCGAAAGTCGTGAACACGTTCCCGCGCTGCGTCACGCGCGAAGGCAATCTGCCCGCGCAGGAGTTGCTGTGGCGCGTGTTCCGTCCGATCGGCGGACGCTGGCGCGGCATCGCGCACGTGCCGAACGGCAATCTTCGTTTTCGCGATGAATTCGCGCACGTCGATGCGCGCAAACGCTTCGACATCGACGTGAAATCGCTGTGGGATTACGCGCCGCCGCACCTCGCGCATCAGTGCATCTGCGGCGACATCATGGCCGGCATCCGCAACCCGGTCGACTGCAAGTTGTTCAACCGCGAGTGCGTGCCGGAGAACCCCGTCGGCGCTTGCATGGTGTCGAACGAAGGCACGTGCAAGATCTGGCATCTCTACGGCGGCGTGCCCGATCTTTCGGAGATTGCGATATGAGCTCGTGTGCGTTGCCCGTTTCGAATGTAACGCCGGGCCGCGTGACGCTGAAGCAGGGCGGCGGCGGCAAGGCGATGCGCGCGCTGATCGAGAAACTGTTCGTTCGCGAGTTCGCCGCGATGCCGTTCAACGGCGTCGGACTCGGCGCGATGGATGATGGCGCTGCGATTCCGATCGGCGACCAGTGGCTGGTCATCACCACCGACTCGCACGTCATTCATCCGATCTTCTTTCCCGGCGGCGACATCGGCCGCATCTCAGTCAGCGGAACAGTCAATGACTTGACCATGATGGGCGTGACCGAGTTGCTCGGCATCACCTGCGGCGTGATTCTCGAAGAAGGATTTCCGCTCGATCAGCTCGAAGCGATTCAGCGGTCTCTCGTCGACACATGCATCGAAGCCGGCACGGTCGTCGTCACCGGCGATACGAAGGTGATGGGCAAGCGCGAGCTCGACGGCATCGTGATCAACACGACGGGCATCGGCCTCGCGAAACGCGTCGTGCGCGACAACGGTCTGCGCGTCGGCGACAAGCTCGTGATCACCGGCACGATTGGCGATCACGGTCTCGCGGTCATGGCCGCACGGCACGGATTGCAACTCGAAGGCGATCTCATCTCCGACGTCGCACCGATCAACGGTCTCATCGCGAAGGCGCTCGACGCGATCGGCGACGGCATCGTGGCGATGAAGGATCCGACGCGCGGCGGTCTCTCGAGCTCACTGCACGAGATGGCGCAGAAGAGCGGTGTCGGCATCGTGCTCGAAGAACGCAAAGTGCCGGTCACGGATGCCGTGCGCTCAGCGGGCGAGATTCTCGGCATCGATCCGCTGGTCGTCGCGAACGAAGGCAAAGCGGTGATCGGTGTTGCACCGGAGCTCGCCGAGAAACTCGTCGCGACGCTGCGCGAGCATCCACTCGGCCGCAACGCCGCGATCGTCGGCACGTGCATCACAGAACGTCCGGGCTCGATCATTCTCGATACCGGATTCGGAAAGAGGCTGCTGGCGGAGCCGGATGGCGAGCCACTGCCACGCATATGCTGACGAACAATGTCGCCGTGCTCTGCTCGACGCGCGCGCCCGGCATCGAGCCGCTGCTGCCGCATGTCACGTGCGTCATCGCCACGCATGAGAACGCGACGCTGCCGGCCGGCGTGCCGGTGATGCATCACCCGATTCGCGCGTACGCGGATCGGCGCACGTACGATGCGATGACCGCGCACGTCCTGCGCGAGCTCGGCGTCGACACGGTGCTCTGCCTCGGCTACATCTACGTCCTCACCGACGTGATGCTGAACGCCTTCCCGAATCGCATCTTCAACATCCACGACAGCGATCTCACGATCAAACGCGCGGACGGCGAGCGCAAATACATCGGTCTCCGATCGACGCGCGATGCGATTCTCGCCGGCGAATCCGAAACGCGCAGCACGCTGCACCTCGTGACCGAGAAACTCGATGGCGGTCCGATCCTCGCGCTGAGCAAGCCGTACCCCGTCGCGCCGTTCGTGCACGAAGCCGCGGCCGCGGGGCACAAGGACATCGTCAAAGCGTACGCGTACGCGCAACGCGAGTGGATGATGCGCGACTGCTGGGGAAAACTCGCATTGACGGTTGTCGGTAGTCGGTTGTCGGTAGTCGGGGGGCCGCCACCCATCCACGATTTCCTACCCACGTTCTCCCGACTACTGACTACCGACTCCCGACTACCGGTGTCGTCATGACCCACATCCTCACCACCACCGACGGCCCGATCGGCATCATCACGATCGATCGTCCGCGGCGTTTCAACTCACTCGACGTCGAGACCGCGCGCGATCTCCGCAAGGCCGGAATCCTGTTTGCGCGAGACGCAAAAATTCGCGCGGTCGTGCTGCGTGGCACCAATGGCATCTTCTGCAGCGGTGCCGATCTCAAATACATCAAAGCCGGCGGAAACGAAGCCGATCTCGGATATCTGACAAACCGCCAACCGTCCGCCGCCGACCGCCAACCCGAATACGGTGAAATCTTCAAACAGATCCTCGAGTACATTCACTCGACCATCTCCGAAATTCGTCGCGCCGCGAAACCATTCATCGCCGCGGTTGATGGCGTCGCCGCCGCGGGCGGATTCGGTCTTGCGATGTCGTGCGACATCGTCGTCGCGTCGGAGCGTTCGTGGTTCGAATGGGCATACGCGAAAACGGGACTCACCGGCGCCGAAAGCTCCACGTTCTTTCTGCCAAAGCTTCTCGGCATGCGCCGCGCGCTCGAGCTGCTGTTTCTCAACACGCGACTCGATGCGCACAAAGCGCTCGAGTGGGGACTCGTCACGCGCGTCGTTGCGAACGAATCGTTCGATGATTCGGTGATGACGCTCGCGCGACAACTCGCATCCCTTCCCACCGAAGCCGTCGGCATCGCAAAGGATTTGATGAATCAGTCGATGGGCGTCGATCGTCTCGACTTTCATCTCGATCGGGAGCTCGAGCAACTCGCGCGCATTGCGAACGGCGCAAACTTCGCTGAAGGCATCGATGCGTTTTTCGGAAAACGTGCGCCCGAGTTCGCAGAACGATAGGCAGCGAAACGAAACGTAGCCGTCGGTGAATCACAGCACGCCGCGCGTCTTGTCACCGCTGTTCATTCATTAAGCCTCTAAAACGAAATGGTTGGAGGAGGCAGCGATGCGACCGATGAGCGAGCTTTCAGAACCAGCGCTGGTGTGGTTGGGCAAGGTGATGCTGGAGGGCCGCGTCGCGGTACCGCCCGGTGCAGTTGCGGTGGCCGTCTTCGCATCCGCGCCGACGCTCGCCGATCCGCGTCGCGACGAAGAGATCGTCTCCGGTTTGTACGACGCGAAGATCGCGACCGTGTACGTGCCGCTGCTCACCGATGACGAGCAACAGTTCGATTCGCGCACCACGCACTTTCGCTTCGACGCGGATTTCCTCGCGCAGCGATTCCTCGACATCGCGCACTGGACGACGCGCAATCGCGCCACCGCCGCATTACCCCTCGGCTACATCGGCACGAGCGGCGCGGCCGCGGGTGCAATCGTCGCGGCTGCATCGCGACCCGATCTCGTCACTGCCGTCGTTGCGATCGATGGCCGTACCGATCTCGCCGTCGAATCACTGCGCCTTCTCAAAGCGCCGACGCTGCTTGTCGTGAAAGACATGCCCGTGCTGCGCATGAATCGCGAGGCGCTCACGCGCATTCGTGCGGAGCGCCGTCTCGAGATCGTGCACGGCGTCGATTGTCATGCGATCGATTGCGTCGCGCAGAAGACCATTCACTGGATGGAAGACAGGCTCGCGATGGTCGCCGCGGATGCGTTCGGGATGGTCTAGTCAATACACGGACTGCGAAGGCGGAATCGTGTGCCGCGGCGCTGTGCTCTGCAGCCGCTCGACCACTTTCTCCGGATGATCGCGGCGGAATCCCTCGACGACGAGACACGGCCAGCAAACCGCATCCCCGGTCGCAAACACGCTCTTCAAATCCTCGGCCGCAATTTCCTTCCACTCCATCGTGCGACCGTCCGCAAGGCGCACCGCGGGCGGACGCTCGTGCCACACCACTTCACCGATCGCGCGATTGCAGAAGTAGCAGTGCTTGCCCGCGTACCACGCCGTGACGATCGTGTGCACGAGACACGAGTTTGGATCCGCTTTGATCTGCGACACGCATCCTTCATCGCAGCCCGCCATCTCCGGCCACCGCGAGCACTTGCGCAAATGCAGTTCCTTCTCACCCGACACCGCGAACCACTTCGCCGCATCGAACGCCGCAACACTCACCGCCGCCGGCTGCAAGTTCTCCGGACACGTGATCACGCGCACGCCGCGATACATCCGAAACGTTTTCAGAAATCCACTCGCCAGTAAGAACGCCGCCGCCGCAATGACGATCAACGCCACCAACATCCAGCCCGTCATGACGCACCTCCTCGACTCCCACGAAAGGTGCGCCCGCGCTGCACACGCGGCGGTGCGAGGAGTCACGAGTGAATGTGACGCCCTGGGAAGCTGCGGGGAGCGCCGACGTCATCGTCGGCTGGCCCGCTCCACCGGATAATTCATCGCGTGAAGCGCGTCTCGATCGTTTTCCTGATCGTTCTCATCATCGCCATCGCGATGATGCTCGCCGCGCGCGTCGTCCTAACGCATCCGGTGCAGACGAATGTGGGTCCGCCACCGAACGGCGCGATCGCAATTCACTTCCCGAGCAGCAGCGGCTTCGAAATTCACGGCTGGTGGATCGATGCGGGGCAATCGCGCGGCGTCGTGATCCTGCTGCCGGGTGTTCGTGCGAATCGGCTGAGCATGCTCGATCGCGCGAAATTTCTTCACGACGCGCACTTCACGACGATGCTCATCGACTTTCAGGCAACCGGTGAGAGCAAAGGCAAAGCGATCACGTTCGGCTCAAACGAGCGTCACGACGTGCTCGCCGCGGTCGCATTCGCGCGAGCGCGCGAGCCGCACGCGAAGATCGCGATCATCGGCTCGTCGTTAGGCGGCGCCGCGACGTTACTCGCCGAGCCTAACGTCGACGCAATGGTTCTCGAAGCCGTTTATCCATCGATCGATCGAGCCGCGCACAACCGCATCGCGATGAGACTGGGCAGCACGATCGCGAACGTCACCGCACCGTTGTTGCTGTGGCAGGTGAACGCGAAGCAATTGCGCCCCATCGATCACATCGCCAATGCGCGTTGTCCCGTCTTCATCCTCTCCGGCGAAAACGATGAGCACACCACCGTTGCCGATACTCGCGCGCTCTTCAACGCCGCACGCGAGCCGAAACAGTTGTGGCTCGTGCCGGGAAAGAAACACGTCGATCTGCATCGCGCGATGAAGCGCGAGTACGAATCACGCGTGCTGCAATTCCTTCAGACTTCGCTCGCCGTCTCCGCCACCGCTTCCGCCGAGGTCGCGAACAAACCCAACGCCGCGGAGACGACTTCGTTCACCGAGATGTCTTCCATGCAGCGGTGATGACGCAGCGGACACTCGCGCTGATAGCACGGCGCGCAGGCGAGGTTCTGTCGCACGACACGCGATGCGCCTGGAATCACGGTGCGCTCCGGATCGGTCGGGCCGAAGATCGATACCGACGGGATCGCAAGCGCAGCAGCAACATGCAGCGGACCACTGTCGTTCGTGATCACCGCGGCGCAATGCGACATCGCCGCGGCGAGCTCGAGAACGTCTCCGTCATGACCGACCATCGGCACACCGTTGCACGTCATCGCGATGCGTTCCGCCCGCACGCGCTCGCCGGGACTCGTGAGCAACACCACATCGAATCCTTCGGTACGCAAGCGTTTGATCGTCTCGACGTAACGCGCATCGCCCCAGTGCTTCGCGCGTCCGTACAAACCACCGGCATGAACGCCGAGCAACGGACGATCGAGATGCACGCCGATCGCGAGTAACTTGCGGCGCCCGCGTTCGCGCACTGCGGCCGGAAACTTGATCGACGGAATGTCGTCGACCACACGCGGCGCGCCTAACGCGGCGAGCAGATCGGCGTAGTCATCGAGCTGATGACCGCGCGGACGCGTGCGCACCACCGGACGATTCAGCAGCACGCGTCGCAGATCGGTGGGATAGCCCCAGCGTTCGTCGATGCCTGCCGCAAACGCGACCATCGCGGCGCGGAACGAGTTCGGAAAAATGATCGCGCGGCGAAAGTTGCCGTCGCGCAGCGCGGCGATGCGTTTTCCGGTGCCGCGTTCCCACGGAATCACCTGCTTGAACACGTTCGTCGCTTCGAGCAGCGGCGTCACGTTCGGCGGCGCGGCGATCGCGATGCCGCCTTCGCTGCGGAAACGGTGCTGCAGCGCCTTGTACGCGGGCAACGCAAGCACGTTGTCTCCGACCCAGTTGAGCCCGATCGCGATCGTTTCACACGCCATTCGTTACGTCTCTTTCTCCGGTGCCCTTCCAGCGATCGTGCATCCACAGCCACAGCTCGGGGCGCTCGCGGATTCGTTCCGAGATCACCTCGTTGATGCGTTGCGTCAGTGCTGCAGGATCGCGTTCATCGTCCGCCAGCTGGTCCACCCGGATCGCCTCGACAAACTCGAGTCGATGCCTGAGGCCGTCCGGCTTGCAAAAAGCGAACACAATCGTCGCGCCGGCCTTCAGCGCCATGCGCGCGGGGGCGGGAGTGGTCCATGCGGGACGCCCGAGGAACGGGACGAGGATGCCTTCGCGAGGCTGCACGGCCTGGTCGGGGAGCAGCACCGCGACCGCGTTCTCCGCGAGCCCGCGCAGCAACGCGCGAGCGGCCTTGCGGCGATCGACGACTTCGGCGCCGGTCTTCGCGCGCAGCTTCTGCAGATCCGCCTCGAGCAACTCGTTGTCGAGCGGACGCGCGACCGTGCGTACGTTGCGCACCATCGACATGATCGCCAGTCCCGCGATCTCCCATCCGCCCCAGTGCGCGCTGATGAGAATCGTGCCCTTGCCGCGATCGATCGATTCCTGCAGCAGCTCCTCGTGATCGAACGGACAACGCTCCTTCAACTCGTCGAGCGAAAGCTTCTGGAGCTGCATCGACATCAGCACTTCGCGACCGAAATGACGCCAGCACTCGTTGAGCGTTTGTCGCAGCGCGCGTTCATCGCGTTCCGGAAACGTCGCGCGCAAATTGCGCATCGCCAGACGATCGCGTCCGCGCAGCACGCGACGCGCGAGATTGCCGATGCGCGCGCCCCACCGATGCACGCTCGCTTCCGAACGCGACGCGATGAAGTTCGCGACGAAGCGATACACGATGTACTCGACGCGCTGCAGCGCGGGATTCTTGCGTCGCTTTTTGCGCCGCTCCGGTTGCGTGTTCTGCGCAACCTGCAGCGCCGCGTTCAAAACCTCAGGATCGATGATGGCCTCGGCATCCACGACGAAGATCGACGCATCGTCGAGCTTCACCGCGTCTTTCCCCGTTGTGACGATCGGCAGCCTGCGCGCGTCGCGACGACTGGCGTCGCGATCCGCGGGCGGGTAGCGATGGTGATCGCGAAAGCCGCGCGTGCCGGCGAGTGTGAGCCCGGCCTCGCGCAACGACGCGAAGAATTGCTCGTTGTTCGCGAGCCCGGCAAACGCAAACACCGATTTGCCGCGCAGCTCTTCCGGAATCGTAATTTGAAGTTTGCGCGTGATGACGAAATCCGCGTCCTGCAGCGCGGAACGCCCTTCGCGCGTCAGCGTCGATGGCGTGTCGATGACGATGTCGAGATCGCGCTTCAGTTGCAGATGTTGAAACCCGTCGTCGAGTAAAAATACATCGGCGTCAATATCGCGCGCATTTTCGTAGCGTTTACTACCAACGATTACATCGCCTTGAATCGAACGCTTAATCAGAACTGGTTCATCGCCCCATTTAGAGGCATCCAATTTAGTGACACGACCGAATACAGATTTATCGTCACGACCGTATCCGCGCGTCAGCACCGCGACGCGTAGTCCGTGCGATTCGAGATGACGTGCGATCGCGATCACGGTCGGCGTCTTGCCCGCGCCGCCCATCGAGATGTTGCCGATCGAGATCACCGGCTTCGTGAGCTTCTTCGCGCGCAGGATTCCGCGCCGGTACAGCGCGCGGCGCATGCGATTCACGCCATGCAGCGGAGCCAGGAGCAGGGTCACGCGAGCAACTCGACGATTCTCCGCGCCGTTCGTTCCGATGCGCCGCGGTTCTGCAGCACCGTCGCCCGCGCCCGCTCTCCCCACGTATTCTGCAGGTATTCGTTGTCCAGCATCGACGAGGCGAAATCGATCGCCTCCGACGCACTCTCGATTTGCACCGCCGCTTCGTTCTTCAGAAAGACCTGTGCGATCTCGCGGAAGTTCGACATCGACGGACCGAAACACACCGGTACGCCTGCGGCCGCGGCTTCGATCGGATTGTGACCGCCGGTCGGAATGAGCGTTCCGCCGATGAACGCGACGTGCGCGTAGCGATAGACCTTCGCGAGCTCACCGAATGTATCGAGCAGCAACACGTCGACCGGCTCGTCGAGCTTCGCGTCTTCGAGCTCGCTGCGTCGCACGAACTTCAACGGCGACGTCGCGAGCAATCCCGCGACGAGCTCGAAACGTTCCGGCTTGCGCGGTGCGATGACGACGAACGCGTGTTGCTCGGCGACGAAACGTTCGAGCTCGGGCAGCAGCATTTCGTCTTCGCCTTCCATCGTGGAGCCGAGGACGAAGACCTTGCGATTGGCGATGAGTTGTTCGAACAGCGGTGCGATTTCGAGCGGCGAGTCATCGGGATTGAAATCGAACTTCACGTTGCCGCTCACTTCGACGACGCTCTCCGGCGCGCCGATGGCGACGAAGCGATCGTGGTCCGTTTGTTCGCGCGCGAGGATGCGATCGTACTTGCGCAGCACGCTGCCGACCACTGCGCGAAATGCGCGATAGCGCGGCAGCGAACGGTCGGAGATGCGGCCGTTCGCGAGGAGGAGTTTCAATCCGCGATTGCGCGCGATGCGCGTGACGTTCGGCCAGATCTCGGTTTCCATCGTCGCGAAGACGCGCGGTTTGTGATGATCGAGAAAGCGTCGCACGGCGAATGCGAAATCGAACGGGAAGTACGTGACGGTCGCGCTCGGATAGAGCCGCTTCGCCTGTGCCTGGCCGGTGAGCGTCGTGGTGGTGAAGACGATCGACGTCGACGGACGCTGCTTCATCACCTGTTCGACAACGGGACGCGCCGCGAGTGTCTCACCCACCGACACCGCATGAATCCAAAGGTCATGCTCCTCGGCACGATGGCGAAAGAAGCCGAGCCGAGCCGGAAAATTCGCCAGGTACTTCCCGCGCAACACGCCGGTGAGCAGAAAGTAGGGAAGGGCGAGGATGAGCACGAGGTAGAGCAAGACCTCGTACAGGACGTACATGGGGGCGCATTCTAAGCTGCGGAGCGCCGGCGCCACGCCGGCTGTTTCGGCGGCGCCTCGCCGCCGTCAGGCAGATGCGCTGGAACACACGGCGACGATGGCGTCGCCGGTCCAGCCGACGAGGCGTCGGCGCTCCGGAACTCGCGAAGCCCTATCATTGTTCTCCACACACCACATGGATACCGTCATCGCTGCAGGCCTCATTCTTCCCGAGCTCACCAAATCGATCGCGGAGGAGCATCTCGAAGAGTTGTCGAAGCTCATCGAGACGGCCGGAGGTTCGGTCGTTGCGAAGGTGTTGAGCAAACGTCAGGCGCCGGATGCGTCGACGTACTTCGGCAAAGGCAAGGCCGAGGAGATCAAGAAACTCGCGGAAGAGAACGGCGTCACGCTCATCGTCTTCGACGACGACCTCTCGCCTGCGCAGGTGCGCAATCTCGAGAAGCTCATCAACATCCGCGTCATCGATCGCAGCGCGCTAATTCTCGACATCTTCGCGACGCGCGCGCGATCGCGTGAAGCGCGTACGCAGGTCGAGCTCGCGCAACTCGAGTACATGCTCCCGCGACTCACGCGTGCGTGGTCCCACCTCGAGCGACAGGCCGGTGGTGCGGGCGGCGGCGCGAAGCGCGGCGTTGGTGAAACGCAGCTCGAGCTCGATCGCCGCATCGTGCGCACGCGCATCGCGCGACTCAAAGACGAATTGAAGCGCATCGAGAAACAGCGCGACACGCAGCGCAAACAGCGCGAGACCGCGTTCGTCGTCGCGCTCGTCGGCTACACGAACGCCGGCAAATCGACGATGTTCAATCGACTCACGAAGGGTGACACCATGGCGATGGACAAGCTCTTCGCGACGCTCGATTCGAAGTCGCAGAAGATCGCGTACGAGATGCCGCGCGAGACCGTGGTCATCGACACCGTCGGATTCATTCGCAAACTTCCGCACCATCTCGTCGCATCCTTTCGCTCGACGATGGAAGAAGCGGTGGCCGCCGATCTCGTGCTGCATGTGATCGACGCGAGTCATCCGCAGTACGCGGAGCAGCGCGAAGTCGGCGAACAGGTGCTCGCCGACCTCGGCGTCGACAAAGAGCGCGTGCTCGAGGTCTACAACAAATGCGATCGCACCGGCGACAGCGAAATGCGTCGCGCGACTGCGGTTGCCGTTTCCGCGCTGACCGGGATGAACATCGACCGCCTCGTCGAGATGATTCGCATTCGCGAGCGTGCCGGTGGCGAGTGGCTGCATCTCGCGATTCCGCACGAAGAGTCGCGCCTGATCGCGCAGTTGCACGAGATTGCCGAAGTGCAGGAGCAATCGAGCGACGACGCGGCGGTGCATCTCACCGCGTGGGTGCCGCGGGATGCGATGCATCTGTTCGAGAGATTCGTGACGATGGAACGCCGGCGTCGCGCGGGATAGTGGACGCCTCTCCGGAGCGCGTTTCGAACCCTCCGTGTGACAACCCTCACCAACTCCGGTGATGCCCTCTCCTCCCAACGCGGCGTACGATCGCTAGGCTTCGAATCGCGCTATGGCTCGACTCGCCCTGCAACACTCGTATGATGAACTTCCTCTCGCGATGAAGATTCGTCCGGCTGTCACAGGCGATCGTGCGCGCATCCAGGAGATCCTGATCTCCACGGCGAGATTCACCGCGCAGGAAGTTGGCTGGGCGATGGACCTCGTCGGACATCCCGAGTACGCCACGCATGTCCTCGAAGATCCCGACGATCACGTGCAAGGCTACGTCACCTTTGCGCCGACTCCGATGACCGATGGCGTCTTCGATCTCTACTGGATCGCGGTCGATTCGCACCGGCAGGGACAGGGAATCGGGCAGGTCCTGTTGCGCTTCGTGGAAAACGAAGTGCGCAGGCAAAGTGGCAGGATGTTGCTCATCGAGACCTCGTCGAAACGGAGTTACGCGCCGACCATTCGCTTCTATCAGCGCGCCGGCTATCACGAGATCTCGCGCATCAAAGACTTCTACAGAATCGAAGACGACAAGGTCGTGTTCTGCAAACATTTGACGTCGCAGCCATGAGATTCGAACCGACAGACACGCTCTATGTCGCGCTCGCCTGCTACGCGCTCGGCACTCTTGCGGCACTCGCCTCGCTCTTCATTCGCGAAAAGAGACTGCAGCACACCGGCCTCATCCTGATGATCGGCGGCTTCGCCGCGCACACGATGTGGATCGGCACGATCTGCGCGCGCACCGGCCACCCGCCCATCACGAACCTTCCCGAAGCCGCGAGCTTCGTCGCGTGGGTCGTCTTTGCCGTCGAGCTCGCGTTGTGGATTCGCTATCGCGTTTACGCCGCGTCGTTCTTCGTCTATCCGCTCGTGTTGTTGTTGCTCACGCTGAGCGCGGTCGTCGGCGAGAACTTCAAGGTGCTCGATCCGCAACTCCGCTCGAACGTCTTCACCGTACATCTTCTGATGTCGACGCTCGGCACCGCGGGACTCTTCATCGGACTCGCGTTCGGACTGCTCGCGTTCCTGCAGGATCGTTCGTTGAAGAACAAAACGCGCGGACGTTTGTGGGAGTGGATTCCGAGCCTCGACGTCTGCAAGAGCGTCAGCTATCGCGCGCTCGCGATCGGCTTCAGCGTCTACACGATCGGCTTACTCGCCGGCGTGTTGTGGTCCTTCCGCATTTCCGCGGGATTCATGGACATGCGCGCGAAACAGATCGGCGCGATCACCGCGTGGATTCTGTTCGGCATCCTGCTGCAATCGTTCGTCAGCAATACCTACCGGCGGAAGCGAATGCTTTTCGTTTCCGCAGGTGCATTCGTGGCGATTCTCGTCGCCATTCTGGGGATTCGGGGGTAACCGACCATGCCGCTGATCCTCGTCGGCCTCAATCACCGCACCGCGCCCGTTGATGTGCGCGAGCGCCTCAACGTTCCGGAGCCGAAGCTCGTGGAAACGACCGAGGCATTGCGATCGATTGAAGGTGTCGACGGAGCTGCCCTGCTCTCGACGTGCAATCGCGTCGAAGCGATCGTTTCCACTCGCGATGAAGATGTCATCGCGAACATCGTCGAATGGCTCGCGTTCCGCGCGAACACCGTGCGCACCGAGCTCGAAAAGCATCTCTACATCCTGCGTCACGGCGATGTCGTAAAGCATCTCTTCCGCGTCGCCTCGGGGCTCGATTCGATGATCCTCGGCGAGCCGCAAATCGGCGGACAGGTGAAGAAAGCCTTCGCCGCGGCCGTCGAGCTCGGAACCGCGGACTCGCTGCTCATGCAGGTGTACGAGAACACGATGCGCGTGTCGAAGAAAGTTCGCACCGACACCGGCATCGGCGAGCACGCGGTCTCGATTCCGTACGCGGCCGTGGAGCTCGCGAAAAAAATCTTCGGCGATTTGCGCGGACTGCAAGTGCTGCTGCTCGGCGCCGGCGACATGGGCGAGCTCACCGCCGAGCATCTGCATCAGCAGGAAGTGAAGCAGGTCTTCGTCGCGAATCGTTCGTACGATCGCGCGGTCGAGCTCGCGCATCGCTTCGAAGGTTCCGCCGTGCAGTTCGATTCCATCGACGAGCACCTCGGCAAGTGCGACATCGTCATCGCCTCGACGGCGGCGCCGCACTACGTCATCGAACCGTTCCAGGTGCGACGCGCGCTCGAGTCACGCCGCGGCCGCAATCTCTTCCTCATCGATCTCTCCGTTCCGCGCAACATCAATCCGGATGTCGCGAAGGTCGACGGCGCGTATCTCTACAACGTCGACGATCTGCAGCAGGTCGCGGATGCGAATCTCGAGTTGCGTCAGGCGAAAGCAAAAGACGCGGAGACGATCGTCGTGCGCGAAGTCGAAGCATTCCGCAAGCGCCTCGTCGCGCAGGATGCGGTGCCGACGATTCTCGAGCTTCAGCAGCGTCTCGAAGCGATTCGCGCCGCGGAGCTCGACAAGTGTCTACGCAAGATGGGACCGATGAGCGCGGAGCATCAGGCCGCGATCGAAATGTTCTCAACGCAGCTCGTCAACAAGATCCTTCACTACCCGATCCTGCAGCTCAAGGACGCGTCCGATGAACCGCAGGAGCGCGAGTCGTTGCGCAACACGATCCGCAAGATCTTCGGCCTCGCGAAATAGAAAGAGATCCCATGAGAAAAGTGCGTGTCGGTTCCCGAGGAAGCCAGCTCGCGTTGTGGCAGGCGAATGAAACCTCGCGCCAGTTGCGCAACGCCGGTTTCGATCCCGAGCTCGTGATCGTGAAGACCACGGGCGACAAGCGGCACGATGTTTCGCTCGCGACGATCGGCGGCAAGGGACTGTTCATCAAAGAGCTCGAGGAAGCGCTCGAGCGCGATGAGATCGATATCGCCGTGCACAGTTTGAAAGACGTGCCGTCGATCATCCCCGATCACTTCGTGCTCGCCGGATTTCTCGAGCGCGCCGATCCGCGCGACGCGTGGATTCATGTCGAAGGAAAAGCAATCGCCGAAATGCCCGCGGGCTCGGTGATCGGCACGAGTGCACCGCGACGTCGCGCGCAACTCATTCAACTCTTCCCGCAATTGAAGATCGAAGAGATTCGCGGCAACGTCGACACGCGCATCAACAAAGCGCGTGACGGCCAGTACGCCGGAATCATTCTCGCGAGCGCCGGTCTCACGCGACTCGGACGCGCGCGCGAGATCACGTCGTACTTCAGCGTCGACGACATGCTGCCCGCCGCGGGACAGGGCATCGTCGGCATCGAGTGTCTTGCATCGAGCGAGCTCGGACGCGAAGCAGCGGCGGCGATCAATCATCAGCCGAGTGCGACCGCGGCGATCGTCGAGCGCGGCGTGCTGCAGAAGTTCGGCGAACAACTCGATTGCTACAGCGCGGTGGCGGTGCACTACAGCGAAAACACCGTCCGCGAATTTATCTCCGTTTACG
The DNA here is from genome assembly GCA_051953135.1 of Thermoanaerobaculia bacterium. Lineage (GTDB taxonomy): Bacteria > Acidobacteriota > Thermoanaerobaculia > Gp7-AA8 > Gp7-AA8 > QHVT01. Next base: position 15,353 of record JBQCJC010000133.1, read on the forward strand.
ACGGAACGCGCGCGATTGGCGTGCGCCGCGGTGGCGATGACGCCACGACATTGATCAACACCGTGTTCGACGAATTGGTTGGACAAGGTGCCGAGGAGCTCTTGTGCGTGTCCAGGAAAACGTAGGGAAGGTTTATCTCGTCGGCGCCGGTCCGGGCGATGCCGGACTGCTGACGCTCAAGGCCGCGGAGCTCATCGCGAAAGCCGATCTCGTCGCGCTCGATGCGCTCGTGTCGAACGACATCGCCGCGCGCATCCCGAAGACCACCGAAGTCGTGTACGTCGGAAAACGCGCGAGCGCGCATGCGTTGCCGCAGGATCAGATCAACAAACTGCTCGTCGACGAAGCAAAGAAAGGCAAGCTGGTCGTGCGCCTCAAAGGCGGCGATCCGTTCGTCTTCGGACGCGGCGGTGAAGAAGCCGAAGAGTTGATCGCGGCGGGTGTGCCGGTGGAGATCGTGCCCGGCATTTCGTCGAGCGTTGCGGGACCCGCGTACGCCGGCATTCCGGTCACGCATCGTTCGTACGCGACATCGGTCACGCTCGTCACCGCGCACGAAGCAGACAGCGGATCGACGGGCATCAAGTGGAACGCGCTCGCGCAGCTCGATGGAACCATCGTCTTCATGATGGGCTTCGCGAATCTCCCGACCATCGTTGCGAAGTTGATCGAGAACGGCATGAGCACCGATCGCGGATGCGCGGTCGTATCGAAAGCCACGCGCTTCGATCAACGCACCGTCGCCGGAACTCTGCGCAACATCGAAGCGCGCGTGCACGCCGCGAACCTCGAGACGCCCGCGCTCATCGTCGTCGGCGACGTCGTGAAGTTGCACGACACGCTCAACTGGTTCGAGGCGAAGCCGCTCTTCGGAAAGAAAGTCGTCGTCACGCGTGCGCGCGAGCAAGCCTCGGAACTGAAGCGCATGCTCGAAGACAGCGGCGCGCAGGTGTTGCAGTTCCCGACGATCGAAATCGCCGAACCGGAATCGTGGGACTCGCTTGATCGTGTGATTGACGCAAAGTACGACTGGCTCGTCTTCACGTCCGTGAATGGCGTCGCGTCGTTCTTCAAGCGTCTTTACGCGAAAGGCAAAGACGTTCGCTCGCTCGCGAATGTGAAGATCGCGGCGGTTGGACAATCAACCGCGAACGATCTTCGCGCGCGCGGCGTGAATCCCGATGTCGTGCCCGAGCGTTTCATCTCCACCGAGTTGTTGCCGTTGCTTGCCGAAGATCAGACCGGTATTCGCACCGCGGTCATTCGTGCGGAAGACGGTCGCGAGGAGTTGATCAGCGAGTTGCGTCGCCGTGGGGGTCACGTCGATCTCGCGATCGCGTATCGCACGATCGCGGCGGAGTACGACCTCGCCGAGTTGCGCGCGTTGATCGAGAAGGACGCGATCGATGTCGTGACGTTCTCGTCTGCATCGACGGTCGATCACTTCCTCGAGCCGCTGAGCACGGACGAACGCAAGCGCGTGTTGAATCACGCGACGATCGTGTCGATCGGCGATACGACCAGCGCCGCGATTCGCAAGTACGGCAAAGAGCCGGATTACGTCGCGAAGAACGCGACGATCGCGGCGATGCACGACGCGGTGATCGAGCATTTCGCAGCAGCGTTGGTGTAAAAGTAGTGGAGCGGTGGGCTCTCAGCCCACCGGTTTGTCCGGCGGGCTGAGAGCCC
>JBQCJC010000134.1:0-3977 GCA_051953135.1 Thermoanaerobaculia bacterium
TTTCAAGCCGGCCGGGTCGCCGACGTCCACGTCGGCCGGGCTGTAGCCCGGCGGCCCCGCCGGCTTAAAAGCCGGCGCTCCGTTACTTCACCGCGCCTAATCCCGCCAGTCTTCCACTTGCCCATGCCCATTGAAAATTAAACCCGCCGATCCTTCCATCGACATCGAGGATCTCGCCGCACAAAAACAACTCCTCGCGCTTGCGCGAGCGCATCGTCGCGAGATCAATCTCGCTCAACGGCACCCCACCTGCCGTCACCTCGGCATACTCGAATCCGCGATCGCGCTCCACCGGAACGACACTCTCGATCAACGCGCGCACCACGCGCCGCCGATCGTCTTTGCGCAGTGACGACAACGCCGTCGACGGTGCGAGCACATCGAGCAATCGCTCCGGCATGCGGCCGCGCAACACACTCGCGATCGTCGCGCGCGGATTCGTTTCGCGCAGCAGCATCGCTTCGAGCGACTCGAACGTCTCGCCCGGAAGAAAACTCGCGACGAGCACCGCTCCCGCATCCTCGCGACGCGCGGCAATCCAATGCCGCGACACGTCGAGCACCACCGGCCCGCTCAATCCGAAGTGCGTGAAGAGCAACGAACCGCGATGACGCGTGAGCACGCGTCCCGTCGATGAACGCACCGACAACTCCGCCTCGCAACTCGTGCCGCTCAGGGAACGCATCCACGACGACTCATCGAGCACCAGCGGCACGAGCGCGGGAAACACATCGGTGATCGTGTGCCCCGCTTCGCGCGCAAGCGCGTATCCACTGCCATCACTGCCCGTCTTCGGAACACTGCGACCGCCCGTGGCGAGAATGACTCGCTTCGCGTCAATCTCGCCAAGCGAGGCGATGCGGGTATTCAACACGATCTCGATTCCGGCGCACGCGCGTAGCAGCGCATCGACGATCGTTCGCGCTTTGTCCGTCGTCGGAAACAGCTTCCCCGTTTCCTCGCGCTTCAGCGTCACGCCGAGCTCCGCGAACCACGCGATGGTCTGCTCGACCGTGAACGTGCGCAACACCTTCGCGATCGCATTGCGATTGCCGTTGAAATCATCCGCGCTCACCGCGTGATGCGTGACATTGCAGCGCCCGCCACCGCTGATCAGGATCTTCGCTCCGATCTTCGGCGCGGCGTCGTACGCAACGATGCGCGCATCCGGCGCGGCGCGCTTCGCGAAAATCGCGGCTGTCAGTCCTGCCGCACCGAGTCCAACAATTGCGATGTCGTTCACAGAGTCGTGATTGAGATGCACACGTCACCGATGAGACTATCTCGCGCCATGCGGAAAGCGCTTGTTTTTCTCCTGACGTGTTTGTTCGCCGCCACCGCGTTCGCGCGCGACGCGGCGCAATTGCAGCTCGCACTGCGGAAACTGAACGTCGCCGGCAGCGCGCTCTACATCGCCGCGCATCCCGACGACGAAAACACCGCGCTGCTCGCGTATTTCGCGAACGACCGGCTCGTGCGTACCGCGTATCTCTCGTGCACGCGCGGCGACGGCGGACAAAATCTCATTGGCGACGAAAAGGGTCCGCTCCTCGGACTGATTCGCACCCAGGAACTGCTCGCCGCTCGACGCATCGACGGCGCGGAGCAGATGTTCACGCGCGCACTCGATTTCGGCTATTCGAAAAATCCGGAGGAAACACTCGCGACGTGGGGACACGATGCAGTGCTCGCCGACGTCGTGTGGGCCATTCGCAAATTTCAACCTGACGTCATCGTCACGCGCTTTCCGATCACCGGCGAAGGCGGACACGGACATCACACCGCATCCGCGATGCTCGCCGAAGAAGCGTTCGTCGCCGCGGCCGACGCCTCGAAATTTCCGGAGCAACTGAAGTACGTGAAGCCGTGGCAGGCGAAGCGAATCTTCTGGAATCGCTTTTCGTTTGGCCGTCCCATCGATCCGAACGATCCATCTGTCGCGAAATCGCTGCGCATCGACCTCGGCACGTACAACGCGCTCCTCGGACGCGCGTACACCGAAGTCGCGGCGGAGAGTCGCAGTCAGCACAAGAGCCAGGGCTTTGGCTCCGCCGAACGCCGCGGCACCTTGCTCAACTACTTCGACCTGCGCGCCGGTGATCCCGCGACGACGGATCTTTTCGAAGGCATCGATACCAATTGGTCGCGCTATCCGAACGGCGACAAACTCGGAGCGATCCTCAAGCGCGCCGCGGACACATTCGACAAAGACAAACCCGAAGCATCCGTCCCGCTGTTGATTCAGGCGCTCAACACACTCGAACAACTGCGCGCGACACCCGAATGGTCCACGATCAACATGCCGTGGATCGACGGCAAGCGCCGCGATCTCATGGACGCGATTCGCGATTGCGCCGGCATCTCCATCGACGTTGCCGCGGGCGACTCGCTCGTCACACAAGGCGGTGAGCTCCCGGTCAGCGTCACGGTCGTCAATCGCTCGCAGTATCCATTCCGCCTTTCGATGGTCGCGTCGCTTTATGCACAGCCGAGCAAAGCGCCGGGCGTCGCGCTCGAATACAACAAACCGGTCAAGACCGATCTCGTGCTGCGCTATCCCGAGAATGGCGCGCGGACGCAGCCTTACTGGCTCGTCGACGATCCCTCGAAAGGTCTCTACAAAGTCGACGAGCAACTGCTCATCGGACTTCCCGAAAATCCGCCGCAGATTCCGATCTTCGTCACACTCGACGACACGTCGATGAACACGCTCATCTTCGAAGTGCCTGCCGTCTATCGCTGGACCGATCCCGTGGAAGGCGAGCAGGTGCGCAGCGTCGACGTCGTGAAGCCGGTCAGCGTGAAGCTCGGCTCGAACGTCTACCTCTTCCCCGAAGCGAAACCGCGTCCCGTCACGGTGTGGATGCGCAGCTTCGGTATGACCGAAGGAAAGCTCACGCTCTCCGCTCCAACGGGTTGGAAGATCGAGCCTGCAACTGCCGATGTGAAATTCAGCGGCAAAGGCGACGAACAGCAGGTCACGTTCAACGTCACGCCGCCCGCGGGTGAATCGATCGCGGCGTTGCGCGCCGATATCTCCGGCATCAACACCGGCATCACAGACATCGACTATCCGCACATCCCCGCGCAGCGCGTGTTCAGCCCCGCGATCGCGAAAGCCGTGCGCGCCGACATCAAACATCGCGGCACGCGCGTCGGCTACATCATGGGCTCCGGTGACGACGTTCCGGACACGCTGCGGCAGGTCGGCTATGACGTCACGCTGCTGAACGACACCGATCTCGATCGCGCCGACTTCGCGAAATACGACGCAATCGTCGCGGGCATTCGCGCGTACAACACGCGCAAACGTCTGCGCCTCGCACACGACAAGCTGATGAAGTACGTCGAGAACGGCGGAACGTACGTCGTGCAATACAACACGCTCGACGAGCTCGCGGTCGCGGCGCCGGGACCGTATCCGTTCAAGATCTCGCGCGATCGCGTGACGGTCGAAGAAGCGCCGATCACGTTCGTCGATGCGAATGCATCCGTGCTCACGACGCCGAACAAAATCACGTCGAGCGATTTCAATGACTGGGTGCAGGAGCGCGGTCTGTACTTCACGACGGATTGGGATCCGCGCTACACGACGATCCTTTCGTCGAACGATCCCGGTGAGCCGGCGAAAGCAGGCGGCGAGCTCGTGGCGAAGCACGGCAAGGGGACGTTCGTCTACACGTCGTACGCGTGGTGGCGGCAGTTGCCCGCGGGTGTGCCGGGCGCGATCAAGGCATTTGTGAATCTCGTGTCCGCGAAGTAACAGCGACGACATAGAAGACGATGGCGGCACAGGCAGAATCCGCGCACCGATGACTGAGACTCCGCCACCGATCGGAAAGAGCTGGCGCAACCTCTACGCCGCGGTGCTGCTCGCACTCGCGGCGGAGGTTGGGATTTTCTATTGGTTCGTGAGGGCGTTCCAGTGAGGCGCTCGCGAAGGAACGGAGCGCCGGCATCCTGCCGGCCGGAGCGCG
>JBQCJC010000135.1:0-7054 GCA_051953135.1 Thermoanaerobaculia bacterium
GTTGGGGTCGGGGGGCCAACCCCCCCGCCGCTCCACAGTCATCGGGTACCATTCGCCCAGATGCGCGACGAAGACTACATCGAAACCACCGTGAGCTCGTTGCGCTCCGCCGAGCTCGATGACCTGCAACTCAAGCTCGTCACCGGCGACGACGGCATGAATCGCGTCATCCAGCGGCCGCGCGTGCAGAAGCCCGGACTCGCATTCGCGGGCTACTACGAATACATCAAACCGTGGCGCGTGCAGATCATCGGCGCGTCCGAAACGAAGTACCTGCAATCACTCCCTCCGCGACTGCGCGAGAAGCGCGTGCGCGACGTGTGCGGTCTCGACATCTCGACGTTCATCGTCACGAAAGGCATCACGCCACTGGACGAGTTCCGCATCGAATGCGAGAAACGCAGCGTGCCGTTGTTCTCGACGCCGGCCATGTCGTCGACGACGATCACGCGCTCGACGTACTTTCTCGAAGAGACGATGGCGCCGCGCGTCACGATGCATTCCGGTCTCCTCGATGTCTACGGCATCGGCGTGCTGCTCCTCGGCGACAGCGGCATCGGTAAATCCGAATGCGCGCTCGATCTCATCTACCGCGGCCATCGTTTGATCGCGGACGATCTCGTCGTCGTCAAACGTCACCCCAACGACGTCCTCCTCGGCTACTCGAACGATTTACTGCGCCACCACATGGAGTTGCGCGGCATCGGCATCATCGACATCAAGGATCTTTTCGGTGTTGCGTCGACGCGCGACGTGAAGCCGATCGATCTCGTGGTGAAGCTGGAGAAGTGGGTGGAAGGCGCGGAATACGACCGGCTCGGGATCAGCGGCGAGACCTTCGATCTGCTCGGCGTCTCGAAGCCCTACGTGCGCCTGCCGGTCGCATCGGGACGCAATCTCGCGCTGCTCGTCGAGATCGCCGCGCGCAATCATCTGATGAAACTGCAGGGCTACGATTCCGCGCGCGAGTTCACGCGCAAGATCGACGAGCAGATCGCGCGGCAGAGTGGCGCGATGCTCGAGCCGGAAAGCGATGTGCGTCCGCCGCGCCTCGCACTGGATCTGCATGATCGGATGCGAAGACAACGATGAACGTACCGGATTACCTCGTCGTCATCACCGGACTCTCCGGCGCCGGCAAGAGCTACGTGCAATCGACGCTCGAAGACCTCGGCTTCTATTGCACCGACAATCTCCCGGTCGAGCTCATCGAGCCGTATCTCCACGAAGTCACATCGCACGAACATGCCAATCGCATCGGCATCGTCGTCGACGTCCGCACGCATGACTTCGCAACGATCTTCCCGACGTTCTATCGCGAGCGCTTGCAGAAGCTCGTGCCGAACATCGTTCTGATCTTTCTCGAAGCGACGGACGAAGTGCTCGCGCGGCGCTACTCCGAAACGCGGCGCCCGCATCCGCTGGCGAAAGACCGTCCGCTCATCGACGCGATTCAGGCCGAGCGCGAAGCACTCACCGAAGTGAAGTCGCTCGCGAACATGGTCCTCGACACCTCGCAGTTCTCCGTGCACGAGTTGAAAGCGGAAGTGATGCGGCGCTTTCAGATCCCGGGGCAGGAGACGCAGCTTCTCGTCACGATCATCACGTTCGGATTCAAGTACAGCCTTCCGTATAACCTCGATCTGCTCTTCGACGTGCGCTTCCTTCCGAATCCGCACTTCGTCGCGTCGCTGCGGCCGAAGACCGGACTCGATCCCGAAGTCGTGCAGTACCTGAGCGAGCAGGCGGGCTACGAAGAGTTCTACGAACGTCTCTTCGATTTCGTGAGCTACGTGCTCCCTGGGTATCGCAAAGAGATGAAGAGCTATCTCACGATCGGAATCGGCTGCACGGGCGGGAAGCATCGCAGCGTCGCGATCGGCCAGCGGTTAGGCAACGATCTGATGAACGCCGGCTACACCGTCGAGATCGTGCATCGCGATTACAAGCGGTGAATCAATCGGCCAATACGTAGCCGATCGAGTTTTCCGACACGCTCGCGACATCGCTCTCGCAACGCACGGCCGCGAGCTGTTGCGGTGTGAGCTGCGCGAAGAAACCGCCGAGGACCGCGGTGTAGATGTGGATGACGGTGAAGCCGTACTTCGCGGCGAGTTCGTTCGTGCGTGTGCTCACATCCGCGCCCCGCGCGAATACGACGATGAATCCGGACGCTGGCCACGGCGTGAGTTGAAGCGGTGCAGGCGCGGCGCACGGAGGCGGCGCAATCTCGTTCGGTGCAACATCAATCGCCGCGGACTGAATGAGATCCGCATCGCCCGTCGTCTCATCGACGATCGATGCAAATGCGGTGAGCGCATCGTTCGATTCGAACAACAGCGCGTCACCTTCCTGCGCATCGAGTCCGAACATCGCGTAGACGTTGAAGAAGTGGGGACCGGAGGAGTCTTCATCGTTCACGTGCCGGCTCGCGCGTGCGGTGCCGCTTGAATCGAGAAGTGTCACGACAAAATCAGAATCGCCGTTGATCACGACGCCGGCGTTCGTGTGCGTTCCCGCGCCGCCACTGATACTGCTCAGAAACGCTTTCTTGCCGAATGACGCCACCGGAATCGCGTTCACCACCTGGCTGACACCCATCTTGTGAATGCGCGCCCATGCGAGCAGCATCGCGTTTGGTTCGGCGGCGGCAAGACGGATGTACGAGATCGGCGTGTGCGCAATCCCGCTTTCGTACGGCTTCAGCACATCGCGGAGAGTCCGCGTCTGACCTGCTGCAAGCGTGACGCTGACGAAGCTCCGCAGCACACCCGGCACGTTGAAGCCGACTTCGATCGGCGCGCCGCTCGTCGCCACATTCGTGATGACCAGATCCGTCGTCCAGCCATTCACGCGACCCGCGATCGGAATGATCAGATCGCGGCCCACGCGATCGTTTGCAACGAGCGGAGCGGCAGCAACGATCGAAACGGTGAGGAGCGCGTACACGTACCGCATGACGCATGTACGGCTCCCCACCTGTGAGCGTTTAATTCGTGACGGCGATGCGGATCTGCTTCGGCTTCGCTTCTTCGCGCTTCGGCACTTCGATCTCGAGAATGCCTTCGCGATAACTCGCCGCGATCTTCTCGGCATCGACGGAGCGCGGCAGCGTGAACGAGCGGATGAAGTTGCCGTACGTGCGCTCGACGCGATGCCACGTCGTGCCGTCGTTCTTCTCGAGACGGCGCTCGCCCTTCAGCGTGAGCAATCCATTCTCGAACTCGATCTGGATGTCTTCCTGCCGCATCCCCGGCACCTCGGCGCGCACGACGATCTTGTCCTGCGTCTCCGCGACGTCCACCGGCGGCACCCACGCGCCGCTCACGAGATCCTCGTCTCCGGCCGAAACGCGGGCGAACGGCTCGAACAGGCGGTGGAGGTGCGCCTGCAAGTTCTTCATGTCTGACGTCTGTACGGTCCAGCGATTCATTGATCTGTCTCCTTCTTAGTTGAGTGCACTCATATATAAGTGCACGACGCGCAATATAGGTTTGCGAATATGAGCTTGTCAATATCAAGCATGTTACGAAACGCGCCAGAAACGAGCCGGAACGCGGTTTGCCGTTATCATTCGCAGCCGTAAGGAGCTTCAGTTGATCGGGGCATTGATCGTTACCCATGGAAATCTGGCCTATGAGCTGCTCAACGCCGCTCGCCAGATCGAAGCAGACGTCGCCGGCATCGAGGCAGTACCGCTCGAATGGAGCGACACCGTTGACGAGGCGCGCGAGAAAATCGCGGCGGGCCTCGAGCGCATTGGCCGCGACCGCGGCGTCATCATCTTCACCGACATGTTCGGCGGCACGCCGAGCAACATCAGCCTCTCGTTTCTCGAGCTCGGGCGCGTCGAGATCGTCACCGGCGTGAACCTGCCGATGATCGTGAAGTTCGCGATGGTGAAAACCGAAGCGAAAGACGTATCGACGCTGGCGCACGTCATCAGCGAAAAAGGATCGAAAGCGATTCGCGTCGCGTCCGATCTGCTCACCGCTGAAAAGCAAAAGCCCGCGGGGGTGACCGCGTGATCGAGCGCAACATCGAGATCAAAAACAAACTCGGACTTCATGCGCGCGCCGCGGCGAAGCTCGTGCACACCGCCGCGCGGTTCAAAGCGGACATCAAGATCCGCAAAGGCGATGAAGAGGTCGACGGCAAATCGATCCTCGGCATTCTGCTGCTCGCCGCGGGCCGCGGCTCGACCATTCTCGTGAAAGCGAATGGCGCCGATGAGCGTGATGCACTCGATGCAGTCGAGAAGCTCATTGACGCAAAGTTCGACGAAGTAGAATGAGTCGATGGCGGTAGCTCACACGCGCAGCGACATTCGCACTCACAAAGGCATCGGCGTTTCTCCCGGCATCGCCATCGGGCGTGCGGTGATCGTCGAGAAGCGCGTCGCATCCGTGTACCGCGTGCCGATTCGCGACGAGGAAGTCGAAGCCGAAGTGACGCGCTTCAACGAGTCGCTCGACAAAACGCGCGAAGAATTACTCGAGCTGAAATCGAAAGTCAGCCGCTCGATGGGCGACGAGTACGCATCGATCTTCGAAGCGCACGCGATGATGGTCAGCGATCCTTCGTTCGCCGACAAAGTGCAGCAGAAGATCGAGACCGAAATGGTGAACGCCGAGTGGGCGCTTGCCGAAGTGCAGGAAGAGCTCGAAGCGCGCTTCGCATCCTTCGATGACGAATACCTGCGCGAGCGCATGGCCGACGTGAAAGATGTCGCCGAGCGCGTGCTCGTGCATCTGCAGGGCGTCGCGCATCACGATCTCTCCGAGATCACGCACGACGTCGTGATCATCGCCGACGATCTCACGCCGAGCGACACCGTGCATTTCAACCGGCGTCCGATCATCGGCTTCGCGACTGAAGCGGGCGGACGCACGTCACACACGTCGATCATCGCGAAGTCGCTGTTCATGCCCGCGGTCATCGGCGTGCCGCGACTCACGAAGATCGTTGACAACGACGAGCTGGTGATCGTCGATGGCTACGAAGGCACGATCGTCGTGAATCCGACGCCCGCGCTCGTCGCCGAATATCGCAGCCGCGTTTCGCGCCATGAAGAAGCGGAGCGCAAGCTGCTCGAGAATCGCGATCTGCGCGCGACGACGAAAGACCAACACCAGATCTCGCTGCAGGCGAACATCGAACTGGTCGAAGAGCTCGACGATGCGATCAAGTTCGGCGCGGAAGGCATCGGACTGTATCGATCAGAGTTTTTGTACATCTCGACGAGCCCCGATCTGCCGACCGAAGAAGAACACTTCGAGGTCTATCGCAAGCTCGTCGAATCGAGGGCGCCGCATCCGTGCGTCATCCGCACGTTCGACCTCGGCGGAAAAAAACTCGCGCGCGAAGTGATGGGATCGAAGGAAGACAATCCGGTGCTCGGACTGCGCGCGCTGCGCCTCTGCATGCAGCATCGCGACATGTTCAAGACGCAGCTTCGTGCGCTGCTGCGCGCCTCGGCGTTCGGGAACATGAAGATCATGTTTCCGCTCGTCTCCGGCGTGCAGGAGTTGCGTCAGGTGAAAACGCTCGTGCGCGAGATTCGTCTCGAGCTCGATGCGGAAGGCATCGCGTACAACAAAGACCTGCCGATCGGCATCATGATCGAAGTGCCGTCCGCGGCTGTCATCGCCGATTTGCTCGCGACCGAAGCCGACTTCTTTGCCATCGGCACGAACGATTTGATCCAGTACTCGCTCGCGATCGATCGCGGCAACGAGAACGTCTCGTATCTCTACGAGCCGCTGCATCCCGCGTTGCTGCGCCTGATCAAAGGCGTCATCGATGCCGGCAAACGCGTCGGCATTCCAGTCGAGATGTGCGGCGAGATGGCGTCCGATCCGATCTACGCGATCGTGTTGCTCGGACTCGGACTCGAGATCTTCTCGATGAATCCATCGTCGATTCCGGTGATCAAGAACGTCGTGCGATCCGTTCGCCAACGCGATTGCAAACGCATCGCGGAGATCGCCATGCAGAAGAAGACCGCGCAGGAGATCGAAGAGTTCATCATCGAGAGCGTGGCCATGCGTTTTCCGGAAGGACTCGTGAACCAACCACTATGAGCGCTGAACACGAACTGAAGTTTCAGCACCGGCCGATCACGCACATCCCGAAGCCGTGGGGATACGAACTGATCTTCGCGCACACGGAGCGGTACGTCGGCAAGATTCTGCACATCAACGAAGGCGAGACGCTGAGCCTCCAGTACCACGAAATGAAAGAGGAGACGCTGTACGTTGTCGACGGCGAACTAAAGCTCACGATCGAGCACGACGGCGATCGCCGCGAGCTGTCGCTGCGCAAAGGCGAGGCGTTTCACATTCCGCCGCGTCTCATTCATCGCATGCTCGCGGTCGTCGACACTGATGTCGCCGAAGTCTCCACGCCCGAGCTCCAGGATGTCGTTCGTCTCGAGGATCGTTACGGTCGCGCATGAAACGTCTCGCGTGCTTCTTCCTGCTGTGCGCCGTCACGGCCGCTTCCGGCCGTGCTGACGACGCGCTCGTCAACGCATCGAAAGATGCGAAGGCGAAGCGAAAGAAGAGCACGTCGAAAGTCATCACCAACAAAGACGTCAGGAAGAGCAAAGGCACGCTGATCGAGACCGGCAAGCCGCTCGATCCGTTACCGCCGGCGCAACCGACCTCCGAAGAAATCTACATCGCCGAACAGGACGCGAAGGCGCGCAACAAAGTGCGCATCGATGCCCTGCAGTCGACCATCGACGAGCTCGAGAAAGAGCTCGCCGCGATCGAGCAGAGCTACTACGACGAAAACGATCTACGGAAACGCGACACCGAGATCGTCGCGCGTTTTAACGAAACGAAAGCGAAACTCGACGAGGCAAAGGCCGCGCTCGCAACGATCAGTGGAGCGGCGGGGTCGCAGCCCGCCCATAACAACTCCGCAAACACCGCAGCCCCGCCGATCGCTGCCGTGCCCCCGATTTCGCGGCTTTTCGGACGCTTGGTGGATCGCGCCTTTAGCAGAGGGCGCGATCAAGCCAGCCCAAATAGAAAGGCACCCGGTGGTT